>NZ_VTKY01000006.1 GCF_020514095.1 Synechococcus sp. MU1643
GACCTGGCTGCTGCTGAGTCCACTCCTGTGGCTCTGCAGGCTCCCGCCATCGGTTGATCTGGAATCAACAAACGATTCAGATCAACTGAATCGGAAAGCCCCCTCCTCGGAGGGGGCTTTTTGTTGGGCATGCAATTTGTTGAGTCCGATCAACCGCGATCAGGTATCGCCAACACTGCCTGGAACGACTATTCCAATCACCGCCACACAGGTCCACCCAACCCCTCCGTATCGAGATCAGCATGCAAAGCTCCTCGATCAAGAAAGCCGGCACAGCGTGAGCAGCCCAAAGGCGAAGCGGAAACAACGCACCCCCATCCAACGCGTGGTCCGCTGGGGGCCATGGCACTACCGCTTCTGGCGTGAGGTCGCACGCTGGTGCTACGAGCAATCGCTGCACAACCCTGCTGTCGTTCCAGCGAACGTCGGCTTCCCAGCCCATCGGCAACTGTTGGAGTCGTACCAGCAGATCCGTAAGGAAACTCTGGAAGTAGCCCTCTCGGGACGCTTGCCCGCCGACCACGACATCATGCAGCAACAGCTCACGCTGTATGAATTCGACCGCAAGATCTGGGGGATGCTGCCCTTACGGGGCTATGGCTACAACTACCCCGCCAATCAGGCGCGGAGCCCGTCCCTGCGTAGCTTTCTCAAGCATCACCCTGACGTTGTTTCAGCTGCCGTTGTACGTAGAGGATTTTGGCGACGATCGCAGTTCCTGCGAACTGACGATTGATGGCCAGAGCTATCACCTGCAGGAAGGTGAAGGATTTCTCTGGGAGGACACCTTCATGCACTCCGCCATCAATCGCTCCAGCCAGCCAAGGGTGGTGTTGCTGTTCGACGTCTTTCGCAAAGACCAACCGTTTTGGCTGATGGGCATGAGCTCGATCTTTCTTTGGGTGGCCCAGATCTGGCAACACGTGCAGAACATGCGCGGGCGTGCAGGGCTTCAATGAATCAGACGCAAACACTGATCCAGCACCTCGGCTTGATGCCCCATCCGGAGGGGGGCTGGTACCGGGAGTTACATCGCAGCCCAGACCAAGTTCAACGACAGGACGGTGCCGAGCGATCTGCCCTGACGGCCATTCTGTTTTTGCTG
This sequence comes from Synechococcus sp. MU1643, assembly GCF_020514095.1. Classification (NCBI taxonomy): domain Bacteria; kingdom Bacillati; phylum Cyanobacteriota; class Cyanophyceae; order Synechococcales; family Synechococcaceae; genus Synechococcus; species Synechococcus sp. MU1643. The sequence goes on from NZ_VTKY01000006.1 coordinate 1,106, forward strand.
CCCGGCGATGCCATCAGTTGCTGGCATCGGGTGATCGGTGGAGACGAAGTCTGGACACATATTGATGGGGCAATGCTGGAGCTCTTTCAGTGCCAGGCCGACGGCACAGGGCTGCAACGTGATGCTTTGCATGCATCCAACCCCGTCAAAGTGGTTCCCGCCAACGCCTGGCAGGCGGCAAGGAGTCTGGGTGACTACTCCCTGGTGAGCTGTTGTGTGGGGCCGGGGTTTGACTTCTGTGATTTCGAGATGGCGCGGCAGCAACCCACGACAGAACGCCCGAAATTGCCCCATCCGGAGTTGATCTGAACCAATGGCTTCGTAGCCTCACCACATCGATCAATGGCCATGGGCAGCAGCTTCGGCGACCTCTTCCGGATCAGCACCTTCGGTGAATCCCACGGGGGAGGGGTGGGTGTGATTGTTGAGGGCTGTCCACCACGGCTCAACCTCAGCGTCGAGTCGATTCAGGCCGAACTGGATCGACGCAAGCCAGGCCAAAGCCACATCACCACGCCGCGCAAGGAAGCGGACCAGGTGGAGATTCTCAGTGGCCTGCTGGATGGCGAAACCACACTTGGCACCCCGATCGCCATGGTCGTTCGGAACAAGGACCAACGACCAGGGGATTACAAGGACATGGCGGTCGCTTTCCGCCCATCCCATGCCGATGCCACTTACCAGGCGAAGTATGGGATCCAGGCACGCAGCGGTGGAGGACGTGCGTCAGCGCGGGAAACCATCGGCCGTGTCGCTGCTGGTGCGATTGCCAAGCAGCTGCTGAAACAAGCAGCAGGAACTGAAATCCTGGCCTGGGTGAGGCGGATCCACACAATCGAAGCCTCAGGCATCGACCCGCAGCAGGTTCAGCTGGGCGATGTGGAGGCCAACATCGTTCGGTGTCCGGAGCAAGCGATCGCTGAGCGGATGATTGAGCGCATCGAAGCCATTGGCCGCGAGGGTGATTCCTGCGGCGGGGTGATCGAGTGCGTGGTGCGCCATCCCTCGATTGGTCTGGGCATGCCGGTGTTCGACAAACTCGAAGCCGACCTCGCCAAAGCTGTGATGTCGCTGCCGGCCACCAAGGGATTTGAAATTGGTTCCGGTTTCGATGGAACGCTGTTAAGGGGCAGCGAACACAACGATGCCTTTATGCCGAGCGACGATGGCCGGCTGAAGACCGCCACCAACAACTCCGGTGGCATCCAGGGGGGGATCAGCAATGGTGAGCCGATTGTGATCCGGGTGGCCTTCAAGCCAACGGCCACGATCCGCAAAGAGCAGCAGACCATCGATTCCGATGGCAAGGCCACCACACTCGCAGGGAAAGGACGGCACGACCCATGCGTTCTGCCTCGGGCCGTGCCGATGGTTGAAGCGATGGTGGCACTCGTTCTGGCTGATCACCTGCTGAGGCAGCAGGGGCAATGCAGCCTTTGGTGAGCACCACCCTCAAGTCAGATCAAACGGAACCCACCGCTGTGCTGGCGTTTGAGCTCATCGCCGCTGCGGCCGCTTTCGTCTTTGCCGCGCTGCGGGTCCGGGTGCGTCGAGCGGGCTTTTTGCTGGCCTGAGCCTTTGCTGAGGCTGGTTTCTTGGCAGCCATCGTTTTCTTCACCGTCCGGCGAGCACGACCGGTCGCCCCACGGCTGCGATGACTCAACACCAAGGCCCACTCCTCGTCACTGAGGGTGGATGGTTTGCTGCCGTGGGCATAGGACAGCTTGGCCGCCTTCTCGATGTCCTTGATCAGATTGGTCCAGGACGTGGCAAAACGCTTGTCGGACTGCGATTTCGCACCGCTTTCCACCAGAGTCTCCACAACCCCTGCGGCCGAAACCTTCTTGCGCCGGCGATTGAAAATCTCTTTCTGAAGCTGAGCGATCAGGGCATCGGCCTTGTCGCTGAGCTTGATCGTGAGCTGCGACATGACGCAGTTAGATAGCTATCTCATCTGTAGCATCTTGGACGCACGTCGACCAGTCGTTGGCATCAACACTGGCTTGTCGATTGATGCAACCAGTCGAGAAGTGCCTGGAAGGCGGGCGGCGAACCCACCACCCTGCGGCCCAAAGCCACAGCGCCATGCCCAGCCTCCAGCCATACAGGGAGATCGCCCACCTCAAGACCACCAGCTGCAATCACAAAGGGCAGGGGGCCGAGGGGTGCCTGCAAGCGGCCCCAATACCCCGGCCCGAGGTTGACGGCAGGAAACAGCTTGACAACACGACAGCCGAACCGCATGGCTTGATGGACCTCCGTGGGGCTGAAGACACCAGGCACCAGCAAGACCCCAAGCCCTCGGGCCCGCTCAACAAGCTCCGGGCACCAACAAGGCGCCATCGCATAGCTGAGATCAAGCCGCGATAGATCGCTGAGCGCCTTGGCAACCGTCACAGAGGCCGCTCCCAGATTCAATTCAGGGCAATGGTCCTGCACCCGTTGCATAAACCCCATCCAGCCTGGCTGGTCAAGCCAGGCCACCTCGAGATGTCGCAGTCCTGCAGCATGAAGCTGCTGCACTTGCTCCAACAAGCCAGACCCCGAGCCTGAAGCCTCGAGGTCGTCTGGCTCAGGACGAATCACCAACAAAAGAGGCTGATGCTGCAGGGATGCCACGAAGAGCTCCTGCCGCACCAGCCAAGGGTTGGAAGACGAATCGAAATCAGACGTATTCGGCGACCCGGACGTCACGTTTGATCAGCAGCTCCTGAAGCTCTTCAGCATCAACAGTCTCTTGCTCAACGAGCATTTCAGCCAATTCATCCAGAACGGCTCGGTTGTCGACAAGAACCTTGGTGGCGCGCTTGTAGGCAACATCCACCAGCTCAGACACCTCTTTGTCGATCATCGCGGCGGTTTCCTCAGAAAAGTCACGCTCCGCAGCGATGTCGCGTCCAAGGAACATCCCACCTTGCGCACGCCCAAGGGCAACAGGACCCAGTTCGTCGCTCATTCCGAAGCGGGTGATCATCTGACGCGCCGTTGAAGCAACCTGCTGAAGGTCGTTGGAGGCACCTGTGGTGACCTCGTCTTCGCCATAAACAATCTCTTCAGCCACCCGGCCGCCAAGAGCAACGGCCATCTGGTTCTGAAGGTAGGCCCGTGAATACAGGCCCGATTCCATCCGCTCTTCACTGGGGGTGAAGAAGGTCAGACCGCCAGCGTTACCGCGGGGAATGATGGAGATCTTCTGAACAGGGTCGTAATCCGGCATCAGAGCTCCCACGAGGGCATGACCAGCCTCGTGAAAAGCAACCAAGCGGGCGCGACGCTCGCTCATCACTCGGTCCTTCTTCTCAGGACCCGCCATCACCCGTTCAATGGCATCACTGATCTCGTCGTTACTCACTTCGGTGAGTTCGCGACGGGCCGCAAGGATGGCGGCTTCGTTGAGAAGGTTGGCCAAATCAGCGCCGGTGTAACCCGGTGTCCGACGGGCAACCTTGTCGAGATCGACGTCTTTAGCGAGGGTCTTGCCGCGAGCGTGAACTCCGAGGATCTGTAGGCGTCCGGAATAGTCAGGGCGATCAACGGTGACCTGACGATCAAAACGACCGGGGCGCATTAGGGCTGCGTCCAGCACGTCCGGGCGGTTGGTGGCCGCCACGATGATGATTCCAGTGTTGCCCTCGAAACCATCCATCTCCGTCAGGAGCTGGTTCAGCGTTTGCTCGCGCTCGTCGTTGCCACCGCCAAGGCCTGCACCACGCTGACGACCAACGGCGTCAATCTCATCGATGAAGACGATGCAGGGAGCATTTTTCTTGGCTTGCTCGAACAGGTCGCGAACACGGCTGGCACCAACGCCAACAAACATCTCGACGAATTCTGAGCCAGAGATGGAGAAGAAGGGAACACCTGCTTCACCAGCCACGGCCTTAGCGAGCAGGGTCTTGCCGGTGCCGGGAGGCCCCACAAGCAGAACCCCTTTGGGGATCTTGGCGCCGACGGCCGTGAAGCGATCAGGGTTCTTTAGGAAGTCGACCACCTCGGTCAGCTCAAGCTTTGCTCCTTCAATGCCGGCCACATCGGTGAAAGTCACCTGAGTGGAAGGCTCCATCTGAACCCGTGCCTTGCTTTTGCCGAACTGCATCGCGGGATTACCACCGCCGCCGCCTTGGGCACGCCGGAACAGGAAGAACAGTCCGCCCAACAGAAGGATCGGGAAGATCAGACTTCCAGCGGCCTGCTGCCAGCCAGGGGTCTGACGGGAGGGCTGCACAGCGATATCGACGCTGTGTTCGGTCAGCAAACCAAGCAGCTCACGATCGGGAGCAAGGTTGACCTGGGCACGACGCCCGTCGTTTTCAACCACCTGAGCGGTGCCCTGATCAGGAGAAATCAGCACACGACTGATTTGGTCATCCTTCACCGCCTCAACGAACTCGCTGTAGCGGATGGTGTTCACCTGGGGCTGGCTACCACCGCCGCCACCAACGAACGCTGGTGCAAGCACGACGATCGCCAAAACCAAAAGGGCCCCGAGCCCGATATTTCGCCAACGCTTGTTCACAGGTCGCCTAGCAGATGAAGGAATGTTAAACCGGTTCTCTGCCTTCAGGAGGCGCGGAGCACCTCAACCACGCTCTTGAAGGCGAACCATTCGGGAATTTCCTCACCACCACGAAGCATCTTGCGGAACTGAGTGCCGCTGAGCTTCTTCACGTGCAGGCCGCGGGCTTCGGCATGCTCCGCCGTCACGTAGCCCTCTTCCTGGGTGTAGACAAGGTTCAAGGAAGGAACCGTTTCCATCGTGAGCTCGGGAGCGCACTCCTTAGCGAAGTTCTGCGCGTCGTAAGGGCCGTAGAAGTCGTCACCAGTCAGAGACGATTTGCAGCCGGCCATATCGCGTCCGATGATGAAGTGGGTGCATCCGTAGTTGCGGCGGATGATCATGTGCTGGAGCGCTTCACGCGGACCAGCCATGTGCATGGCGTAGGGCAGGTAGGCCCAGCGAATGCTGTCGTTGTTCACTTCAGCCGCCAGACGCTCATAGGTCTGGAAGCGAACAGCACCAGGAATGTCGTCCTGCTGGGTGGGACCACAGGTGGGATGAACGAGCACCACGGCGTTATCACTCACATTCTGTGCATGCAGGGCACGGGTGAACAGTTCGTAGTGAGCACGGTGAATGGGGTTGCGGCACTGGAACGCCACCACGTCCTCGCCTTCGGGCAGGCCTGCACGCACCTCAGCCGGGGTCTTGCAAGGGAACACCCGCTCGGGCAGAGCAAGACCCTTGAGACTTCCACCCAAGTAGAAGCACTTGCGCTCCATCGTGATCATCCGAACCGCAGGGTGCTCGATGGAGGTGGTGCCATAGCAGCCCTTGGCTTCAGCCACTTTGTTGGGTTCCCACTTGTCCTCCACCTCGAGGACCGCCAGATCCTGGCCCTTGTAAGTCAGCAGCAGCTTGTCACCCACCACCACGTCATCGCGGTCGGTGTCCATCACGATCGGCAGACCGAACAGCTGCCCCGCAGCCAGACGATGACCACTGACCACAGCGTCGTAGTCCTCCTGGTGCATGAAGCCACGCAGAGGAGAGAAGCCACCAACGCACAGCAGCTCCACATCACAGGCGTTGCGATCGGAACACTCGATCGTTTTGGTCGCGGTGGCTTTCACAGCGGCACGATCCGCATCGGCCACCATCAGATCGACCAGCGTTCCGCCATAGGGAGCAATCACACCGGATCGCTCGGCGGGAGCGGAAGCACTGGCGGTCATGACTTCGGGGAAAGATCGGGAGATTCTCCCAGATCGCCGAAAGATTGCAATGGACCACAAAAAAGGGGGCCTGAGCCCCCTTTCAACCTGTTGTGGTGAGCCTGATCAGGCCTCTTCAAGGCGGCCGTAGAGATCACCAGTGATCTTGATGTCGACCACTTCACGACCACCCATGTCGGAGTCGGAAGGTTGGATAGCGCTGAACACACCAGCGAATTCACCGGTTTCAGGATCCACCTTGGTGATGGAGAGACTCATGGTTCCCACGCCATCGATGTAGCGCTTGTTGTTGTCCTTCTCGAGTTGCTCGTCATCACCGCCAAGTGCCACAAGGCCTTGGGCGTACTGAACACCGGTGGTCAGAGCCCGACCCTTGGGATCGATGAAGTTGCTGGTGCGGTAGCTGGGGGTGCGATAAGTGCCTTCAAAGTCGGTGCTGGTGGTCAACGCCGAGCCATCAGCAGTTGCATTAAGAGACTTGCTGGAGAAGGTGAAGGGGAACTCCTCGCCACCGGGCACCAAAACGGTGATCGGCTGGAAGTCGATGCCGCCTTTCTCTTGGAATTGCAGTCCAGATTCCGTCACCTTCAGATCCCCAAAGACTGAATCGAGGCTGGAGGTGTAACGGGTCAGGATCTTGCCCTCAACAAACTCCGCCTGCTGACGAATGTTCTTGGGCTCTTCCTTCGCATAAACCTGCACAGGGTGCATGCAGATCTCACGCAGCTCGTAGCTGCCACCGGTTGTCAAAGGAATCGAGCCACGAGCTGAGTCCCCAATCGTGGGGCAATCGTTGGCTTTGCCGGTGTTGTGGATGTCGTCGTAGGTGACATTGGATCCACCACGCTGAACGGCTTCACTGTCGCCACTACAGGCCGTGGTGAAGAACGCGAGGCAGAGCGCCAGCACGACGGCCAGCAGAGGACGAATGCGCATGGAAGGAGCCAATCGGCTGAACGCTAATGGTGACGGAATGCCGTCAGATTCGGATCCTACAGGGCGAAAAATGACGTCAGGGCTAGCCTTTTGCAGCTCTCAACAACTTTTCGAAAGCGCTTGATACCCAACGATCCCGATTCGACCCAGGCGCGGATGGCTCCTGCACTGGCCGCCCTGGGCGAGATAGCAGAGGAGTTGAGGGGAAATCCAGAAGCACTCCTAACCCTGCTGCGTGAGCTTGAAGCCCTGCATCGGGACGTTCAAGACGGTCCGTTCCGCCAAAGCCTTCCTGAAAACCGCCAGAAATTGTTCACACTTCTGCAGGGGATGGAGAAAAACGGCGGTTGGCCGTACATCCCCAGGCTTCAGCTGCGCACCTTCATCGACCTGCTCGGTCAGGACTCCATCGACGCCGCGGCCTGATCCCGAGCCTTCACCAAAGCATCAAGCAACTGATGGGCCAGAGAGAGCTTGGCAGTCACAGGCAGCTCCCGTATCCAGCCGTCTCCCAGTAACCAGCCCCCATTGGGTTGATCCCCAAAACCCTGACCGTCACGGTCCACGGGATTCACCATCATTAGATCGCAGCCCTTCGCTAGCCGCTTGCTTTCAGCCCGCTCCAGCAAATCGGCGTCACTACCTGTGAGCGCTGAAAAGCCTAGAACCAACTGTCCAGGACGCCGTTGGCGGGTCAAGTTCGACAGCAGGTCAGGCACCTCGGCCCAACCGGAGGTCAGTGCCTGCTGAAGCTCCAGCTTGGCCAGTTTGCTTGGAGGAGCAGCATCCCGCCGCAGGTCAGCGACGGCAGCAGCCATCACGAGCACATCCGATCGGGGCTGAGCCAACTGCAGAGCTGTACCCAGTTCAGCAGCACTCTCCACCGCAGTGCACTGCAGGCCCTCAAGCCAGGCGTCGGGGAGATCCAATGGGCCATGCACCAAATGAACGGCGGCACCCCGGAAGCGTGCCGCTTGTGCCAGAAGCACCCCCATTCGACCGCTGCTTCGGTTGCTCAGGAAACGGGCCGGATCAATGGACTCTTGGGTCGGTCCAGCCGAAACAAGAACAGACATCCCCGACCAATCAAGGGTCACATCGAGAGTGCCCAAGCCGCGGCTGAACACGGACGCTGCCGCCAACTCAATCAACAGCGGGTCGGCCATGCGCCCATCGCCGACGCGATCGCAGGCCAACAGACCGGACGCCGGCAACAGGGGGACCACCCCAGGGAAGGATTGGATCTGCAGCCAGTTGTGTTGCACCGCAGGGTGGCGCCACATGGCCGTGTTCATCGCCGGAGCCGCAATGACCGGAGCTTCCGTTGCCAACAGAACGCTGGCGAGCAGCCCGTCCGCTGAACCATGGCTCCAGCGGGACAGGCTGCTGGCACTGAGGGGCGCGACGATGGTCAACTGCGCCCACTCCGCCAACTCGATGTGCAGCGGCCTCGACGCAACCGGGTTCCACTGGTCTGCTTCGAGGTAACAGCGATGACGACTAAGGCTGGCAAGCGCGACGGAACTCACCAAGGCAGCACCACTTGTGGTCACAAGACAGCGCACCTCAGCGCCGGCCTTGATCAGCGCACTGACGAGCAAAGGAGTCTTAACAGCAGCAATGCTGCCGCTGACGGCCACCAGCACACGCCGCCCTCGGAGTGGCGACGCCTGCTCAGTCTTCATCAAAAGGTTCTTGGTCCACCAAATGGTGGTACGGAAGGATCAGTTCGGGTCTGTGGATGGCCAGCGCCCGAAGCAGGTGCCAATCCGAAAGGCTGTCGAAGGGAGAGGGGTAGTCGTCCTCTTCCAGCCGGCGGGCGAGCTCAGCCGTCGACGCTTCGTCAAAAGCCTCAAGCCGTTCCTGCGTGAGCATCGAGCCGTCCTCAGACGCCATTGCTTGCAGTTTGACGCAGGCCGTGCCGGCTAGCGTTGGCTTCCCGGGGAATTAGCTCAGTTGGTAGAGCGCTGCGATCGCACCGCAGAGGTCAGGGGTTCGAATCCCCTATTCTCCATTGCGCTTTTGCGTGGTCGCCTGCCACTGATTGGCTTATTTGCCCTTGTGGTGTTCAGCACCGTGGCGCGACCATCAGCCCTGCTCACCTTCACGTTGCTCGCTGCAGCCGGTGCGATAAGTCGCGCACCATCACGCCGCACCTGACCCACCATGAGGTAAAAGAGGATTATTGAACTCCCCCGTAGCCGATGTCGCAATCGAAGCGCGAGCAGGTCGTGAGCCACCTGCGCTACATCCGCCAAGAGCTGCGTGAGATGCACCAGGGAGTGATGGAAGACGGCCTGCTTCCCGAGGCAGGCGAAGTTCGAGGTGTAATGGCACAAATGGAAGCGCTGCTCGAGCTCCTCGAAGGCAAAGCGTCCAGAAAAGCGAAAGCTGAGTCCAAATAACTTTCGGCGCAAGCCGTTGTCAAAGCCCGCAACTCTGGCTTTGCTGCGCCAATCCCCATCACCTGGCCCGGGCTTGCCCCGGGTTTTTTATTGAAATCTCCTATCCGTAGTGTCTGATGCCTGCAGATTGTCCAGGGGTGGTGTAAACAGGTGATGGCAGGGGTATGGCCGGGTGATGGGGATCACTGGTTTCGACCCTGCCTCTTCCCCTCTGAAACCTGTGCCGTGCGACGGCTTCAATCAACCCGGCTGCAAACCAACGTTGGTGCAGCACTTGAGAGGCTGGATCACTGGGCGCGCAATCCCTGGCGGCGATTGTCCTTACTGGCCCTTGCCGGGTTGATTGGCTTTTTGGTCGGCAGCGCCATCACCTCGGTTGCAGGCGTACTCGGGCAGATGGACCCCGTCGCTGCACTGCTGGTGGTGCTTGGCACTGAATTCACGATTCGGCGACGACGCAGTTCCGAACCATCCCTGAAATTGCCCCAACAACTGTTGGATCTCGGCCGCATCGGCTTTCTCTACGGCCTCTTTCTCGAAGGGTTCAAGCTGATCTGAAGCAGAACCGTCCAAAACAGACAGCCAAGAATGCCATTCATACCCTTCGGAAAGAATCTGGTGGGGTGCAGATGGCAAGCCAGCATCTGGCCTTTGATGCTGAGGATGCCAACTTCCCGATGGCCAGCGGCATATGTCCCTCCATCGCCGAACCCGATGCCGCCCTCAAGGCAGCGATGGATTACTACGCCCATCAACTCAGTGGCCTCCCTCAAACTCAGGAGCTGCTCGACACCAAGGAGGCCTCAGTCGCGGATTCAGAAGCTGCCATCAAATAGAGCAAAGCCATCCGAGTGGGAACACCATTCCTGACCTGCTCTTCCACCAGGCTGACGCGCGGGTCATCCAAGAGCGACCCACTCAATTCGACGCCGCGATTGACCGGGCCGGGATGCAGAACGGGAACCTCCTCACCGCAGAGCTGCATGCGCTCATGGCTTAATCCGAAATCGCGGTGGTAGCGCTCCAGGCTGGTCAGCAACTGCTGGCCCATCCGTTCCTTCTGAAGCCGCAGGGTCATCACGGCATCGGCGCCCGGCAGTGCATGCTCCAGGCGTCGCACCACGCTGACCTTGCCCCGTTGCGGGACCGGGTCCTTCAGCAGACCTGGGGGCGGCGCATCCACGAAGGCCGCAAAATCCTCCGGAACCAGGCTGGGAGGACCGCACAACACCACATCCGCTCCACAGGCCGTCAAAGCCCAGAGATTTGAACGGGCCACCCGAGAGTGAAGGATGTCTCCAACAATCACAATCCGGCGTCCTTGCAGGGCCTCCGGCATGGGGTGCTGAGGAGAGAAAAAGCGGGCAAGGGTGAGCAGATCCAGCAGTCCCTGACTGGGATGGCTATGAAGTCCATCGCCCCCATTGAGCACTACGGTGCGCTCACCCATCTGCTGCAGATCCAGCGCCAGCTGCTGTGGCACACCGGTGGAACGGTGCCGCACCACCAACACGTCGGCCCCCATGGCCACGTAAGTGCGCGCCGTGTCTAGAACGCTTTCCCCTTTGCTGAGTGAGCTGCTGGAGGGTGAAAAGCTCATCACGTCTGCCGACAGACGCTTTGCCGCCAACTCAAAACTGCTGCGGGTTCGGGTGCTGGGCTCAAAGAACAGCGTTGCCACCAAACGTCCCTGCAAGGCGGGAAGTTTCCGGGCACCTGTGATCGGAAGCGAGCGGAACCGCTGGGCCAGATCAAGCACCGCCGCAAAGTCTTCTCGCGAAAACGACGCGAGATCAAGAACGTGGCGATGCGGCCAGCCACTCATGACGACGGCTCCTGCGATGGCGTCCAGCACTGTGACTTGGGCGGCATGCGATCACCACAAGCTCGCCTGCTGACACTGCGACTGCTCCGCAGATACCAGCGCCATGGGGTTGCAGCGCCCTGGGTGATGCCGATCCGCGTGGTTGTCACAAGATCCTGGCTCGCAAACGTGTCTGACCTTGGGGCCATCCACACCTCATGTTCGCCCGTCACCGGACGGCTGTCATCAAAGCGATCAAGCCCGAAACGACGAGCCAGCAAGCCGGGCCCTGCCGCAATCCTCTCGGGTTCATCGGGCAAAGCCACGGCACGCAGCAACACACCATTGGCCCAATCGCCCCGATCGGTGACCACGTTCACGCAGTGGTGGATGCCATAACTCACATACACATAAAACCGCCCTGGCTCACCAAACAGGGTTTCGTTCTGGGGTGTCCTGCGCCGATAACCGTGGCAGGCGGGGTCGTCCTGGGAATAGGCCTCGGTTTCCACGATCACGCCCCAAAGCAGGCTGCCGTTGTCTTGGCGTTTCACCAACCTGCAACCCACCAGATCAGGACCCACGATCTGAGCCGGACGAGCAAAAAAATTGAGCGGAAGCGAAACGAACCGATGACAGGCTGCCGACTGGCGGCCACGCTTGTTCCAGCTTGAACTTTGCAGGCTGTGGACAGCAACCTCCAGGCACGGCGTGATGGGGTGTTTCTGGTGCTGGCGGGCCTCTTCCTCGGGACCCTGGGCATGCTCAACATCCTGGGCCTGACGCGCTTCCTTCAATTGGGCAGCATTGGCGGCTGGCCGATCGTGGTGGCTGTTGGCGCACTGCCCTACCCAATCACATTTCTCTGCACTGACTTGATCAGTGAGATCTGGGGAGAACAGAAAGCCAATCAAGTGGTGTGGGTCGGGCTGCTGCTCAACGGCTGGGTGCTGCTGATCCTTTGGCTTGGGGGCGTGCTGCCCGCAATGGACGGCAGTGACGACAGCACCTTTCGCACGATTCAACAGCTCAGCTTCGGTTCGATTGGCGCCTCGATGGTGGCCTATCTCACAGCGCAATTTGTGGATGTGCGGCTGTTTCATTTCTGGAAACGGCTCACGAAAGGGAAAGCGCTCTGGCTGCGCAACAACGGCTCCACCCTGGTGAGCCAGCTGGTGGACACCAGTGCAGTGGTGCTAATCAGCCATTACGGCGCCCATGTGCTTCCTTTACAGCCGGAACGGTCCGTGCTGCCGCAGCTGCTCAGCTTCATCGGCAGCGGCTACCTATTCAAAGTGCTGGCAGCGCTGACCGACACACTTCCCTTCATCTGGCTCACAAGATGGCTGAGGGAGTGGCTGGAGATTCCCGGAGAAGGACGCGAACTCACAACAGAACCCACATCACCGATGCATTAGCGGTGCATAGACGCCAAGCTATGTCCAGTTCAGGCCAGGTGATGGACGCAACCACCTCCAGCTTCAACCTCGGCACGGTGCTTCTCGCCAGCGTTGTGCTGTTCCCCTTGGCCTGCCTATTCTTCGGAACCCGCGGCGGCTACTACAACACCGATCAGTACGACGGCAACGGCACCGCCCACTGATCGGCTGAAGTTGAGCGATCATCAGGGCATTGGTTCAGCCTGAATGACCGCTGCAACGCCCGGCCCTGTCGACAGCACGGACGCCATTCGCCTCGCCCTGCGCAGTTGGCCTGAGGTGGAGAGCTACCTCCAAGGGTGCAAGGGAGTGATCATTCCCTTGGGATCCACCGAGCAGCATGGCCCCACTGGCGCCATCGGCACCGACGCCCTCACCGCCGAAGCGGTGGCCCTTGAGGTGGGACGTCGCACCGGCGTTTTGGTCACCCCAGCCCAGGCCTTCGGCATGGCGGAACACCACCTTGGTTTCGCGGGAACGATGAGCCTGCAGCCGGCAACTCTTTTGGCCGTTCTGCACGACCTGGTGTTGTCCCTGGGCCGGCATGGCTTCGAACGGGTGTTCGTGATCAATGGCCACGGCGGCAACATTGCGACGGCCAAAGCCGCCTTTGCCCAGGCCCACGGCACCGCCACCACCCGCAATCTCCCGGTTGCTCCGCAGCTGCGTTGTCGGCTGGCCAACTGGTTCATGGCCGGCCCCGTGATGCGCCAGGCGCGCGATCTGTATGGCGACAAAGAAGGTCATCACGCTACGCCTAGCGAAATCGCTGTGACTCTCGCAGTGGAGCCGAGCCTGCAGAGCAAGCAACGACCGCTGCCCGACCCCGCACCGGCAGGTCCCATTCATGGACCGGACGACTTCCGTCGTCGTCATCCCGATGGACGCATGGGGTCCCACCCCTCCTTGGCCACCGCCCAGCATGGTGACGCCTTGCTGGAGACAGCCGCCACCGCGTTGAGCGAGGATCTGCGCACGTTCCTCGGCGAGTCATGAGCCAGATTTCCAGCGACGACGTCCGCAAAGTGGCCCATCTCGCCCGTCTCGATCTGCCCGATGACAAGATCGCGACCTACACCGGTCAGCTCGAGTCCATCCTCGAATACGTGGGTCAGCTCCAGGAGGTGGACACCGAAGGCGTTCCGGAAACCACCCGAGCCGTTGAGGTGACCAACGTCACCCGGGCCGATGGAGTGCAACCGACCCCCGTTCGGGAGGACATCCTCAATCAGGCACCGCAAAGGGAGGGTGACTTCTTCCGGGTTCCGAAAATCCTGGCTGACTAAACGCGACTCAACGGGACACCCAACGCTTGGGCTCGGTTTTAATCGCGATGCGGTCAACAAAACCGAGCCAGTGGCGGCGCAGCCCCCGTCCTGGCACGAAACGGGCTGCTCGCCTCATCTTTCCGCTGCGGCGCTTGTGGCTGCGCACACCAACAAGGATGTCGTAGAGGAAGTTGTACCCATCCCGGCGGGTCTCAAAAATGCCCAACCGCTGGGGAGATCCCTTGGAATCAAGCAGAGGCTTGGTGGCCTCGTAGGCCGGTTTGTATTCGAACCAAGGAATGGATGGCCAGAGGTGATGAACTAGGTGGTAGTTCTGACCCATGATCAGCCAGTTCATCAACCTGCCGGGGTAGATCCGGGCATTCGTCCAGCGATTGCGGGAGGTGAACGGCCGATGCGGGAGGTAGTCGAAGAACAAACCCAGCGTCACGCCGACCATCAGGGCAGGTGCAAACCAGCAATTGAAAATGAACGGCAGGAAGTCAAAGCGTGCCGCCGCCAGAACGATCACCACAAAAATGCTGCGCTCCAGCCCCCACTGCATCAACTCCCAGCGGCGCCAGAGACGACGCTGAAAGAAAAACCACTCGTGATAAAAAAATCTCGGAGCGATCAGCCAGAGCGGCCCGAACGTGCTGACGATGTGATCCGGGTCGTTCTTCGGGTCATTCACATGGGCGTGATGCTCAAGATGCACCCGCGTGAAGACGGGAAAGCTAAACCCAAGCAACAGCGCAGAGCCATGGCCCATGGCCTGATTGATCCATCGATTGGGATGGGCCGCGTTGTGGCAGGCGTCATGAATCACCGTCCCTTCCAAGTGCAGCGCCAAAAAGCCTGTGCACAGCAGCACAGGCAGGGGCAAAGCCGCCACAAACCAGCCCCAGATGGTCAGAGCCGCCAGGGCATAACCCCCAAGAAAGAGCCCAACAGTGGGGTTCCAGACGGCCGGTGGATCAACGAATTCGCGCGGAACCGATCGGTAGCCCACTCCAACCGGACGAGGCTGCTGTTGTTGAGCAGTGCTCTGGTGCATCCGGAGGTCAGGCAACAAGTCTGTAAGGATCCCGAACCACGGTAGAGAAATGAATGCCCACCGGGGGACTTGAACCCCCACGACCAAAGCCACTGGTACCTAAAACCAGCGCGTCTACCAATTCCGCCAGGTGGGCAACACACCGACTTTATAGATCGCACCAGAATGGAAGCAGACCGCCACACCACGGATGCTTGCAACCCTCAGCGGCGATCTGTGCCTCCTGCTCGGCCTGGCACTCCTGCTGCTTCCCCTTCTAGCCGTTGAACTCAGCCGCCCCCGCGATGGCGTCTGGGGCGCGGTGGTGTTGCTGCTGGGCCTCGTTCTGGTCACCAGCACGGACCGGCTGCGGGGAGCGCCGATGCTTGCTGTTCTCTGCGCCGGTCTGTTGATTGCACGCTTGGGCTCCGAGGTCGGACAGGCCCGCTGGAACAGCCTCAGCGAAACCGAGCAGCAGCGGTTCACCTCACTCGATCATTGGCGCACAAGCCTTCAACAACTTTTGATCACCACAGGCCGGGTAGGCGAGGGCATTGGCGGCATCGCCAAACAACTCAAACCGGCTGGGAAATCAGGGGTTACGGGCAAAAAATGGGTGCGTCCCGAGTCCCCTGAAACCACTGACGCAAGCGACACCGCATCAGCCAAAGCAGATGAGGTCACATCTCCAGAGGGCGAAGACTGATAATCCCGAGGCCAGAGAAGGGACCCCGTGAGCAAGGAGACGCGCGACGCCGCCGCTGAGGAACGTCCCTCCTACAAACCCACGCTCAACCTGCTGCAGACGGGATTCGGCATGCGCGCCAATGCCGTCCAACGGGAACCTGAATTGCAGGCCTTCTGGAAGAACCATGGCATCGACGGCGAGCTGGGCCTGAACAACAGCGGACCAACCTTCACCCTCCATGACGGCCCGCCTTATGCCAACGGCGCTCTTCACATGGGGCACGCCCTCAACAAGGTGTTGAAGGACGTCATCAACAAATATCAGGTATTGAACGGGCGGCGGGTGCACTACGTGCCGGGCTGGGACTGCCACGGCCTGCCGATCGAGCTCAAGGTGCTGCAGTCGATGGATCAGGAGCAGCGCAAGGCGCTGACACCAATCAAGCTGCGTAAAAAAGCTGCCGCCTACGCCCGCAAACAGATGGATGGCCAGATGAAAGGCTTTCAGCGCTGGGGCATCTGGGCGGACTGGGAGCAGCCCTATCTGACCCTGCAAAAGGAGTACGAATCGGCTCAGATTCGGGTGTTTGGCCAGATGGTGCTCAAGGGGCACATCTACCGGGGTCTGAAACCGGTGCACTGGAGCCCGAGCTCACGCACAGCTTTGGCCGAAGCCGAACTGGAGTACCCCGACGGCCACACCAGTCCCAGCGTCTACGCCGCCTTCCCAGCCGTGAAGCTGCCGGCAGCACTGCAGGATGCACTCAAGGCAGAAGGCCTGGACCTACCCACCGAGACGGACGCCCTGGGGCAGGCCCTGCAGGTGGCGATCTGGACAACCACCCCCTGGACGTTGCCAGCCAACCTGGCGGTGTCGGTCAATGAACGGCTCGACTACTCCCTGGTCGACGACGGCGAAGGCCGACTGCTGCTTGTTGCTGCCGATCTGATCGAGACGCTGAGCGGCACCCTGGAGCTCCCGCTGAGCCGTCGCGCCACGGTGAAAGGCGCCCTGCTCGCCGGTCTGACGTACCGCCACCCGCTCCTGGACCGCACCAGTCCGATGGTGATCGGTGGCGATTACATCACCACCGAATCGGGCACAGGCCTTGTGCACACCGCGCCTGGTCACGGTGTCGACGACTTCCACACCGGCCAGAAGAACGGGCTGCCGGTGCTCTGCCCTGTGGACGAAGCCGGCAACCTCACCAACGAAGCCGGGCCGTTCGCGGGCCTGAATGTGCTCAAGGATGCCAACCCCAAGATCATCGAGGCGCTGGAGTCCGCCGGGGCCCTGCTCAAGCAAGAAACCTACGGCCACCGCTACCCCTACGACTGGCGCACCAAGAAACCCACCATCTTCCGGGCCACTGAACAGTGGTTCGCCTCCGTGGAAGGGTTCCGTCAACAGGCCCTTGATGCGATCGCCGCAGTGGAGTGGACCCCTGCCTCCGGTCGTAACAGGATCGAATCGATGGTCAAGGAGCGGGGCGACTGGTGCATCTCCCGTCAGCGCACCTGGGGGGTGCCGATCCCCGTCTTTTATCACCGCAGCAACGGCGAGGTGCTGCTGAACGCCGACACCCTCGATCACATCCAAGCGTTGATCACCGAGCACGGTGCCGACGTCTGGTGGGAGAAAGACGAAGCGGATCTACTGCCGCCCGCATACGCCGACCAGGCCGACCAGTGGCGCAAGGGCACCGACACCATGGATGTGTGGTTCGACTCCGGCTCAAGCTGGGCTGCCGTCGCCAGTCAGCGGGACAACCTGAGCTATCCCGCCGACCTGTACTTGGAAGGGTCTGACCAACACCGCGGCTGGTTCCAGAGTTCACTGCTCACCTCGGTCGCCGTGAATGGCCAAGCCCCCTATAAGCGGGTGCTCACCCATGGCTTCGCCTTGGATGAGAAGGGCCGAAAGATGAGCAAATCCCTCGGCAATGTGGTCGACCCGATGGTGATTATCGAGGGGGGCAAGAACCAGAAACAGGAACCGCCCTACGGCGCCGATGTGCTGCGGCTCTGGGTGAGCTCGGTGGATTACTCCGCCGATGTGCCGATCGGAGCCGGGATTCTGCGCCAGCTGGCTGATGTGTACCGCAAGGTGCGCAACACCAGCCGCTATCTGCTGGGCAACCTGCACGACTTCAATCCGGCAACCGACGCGATCCCCGTTGCGGAACTGCCATTGCTGGACCGCTGGATGCTGCAGCGCACTGCCGAGGTGATGGACGACATCACAGAAGCCTTCGAAAGCTTCGAGTTCTTCCGCTTCTTCCAGCTGCTGCAAAACTTCTGCGTCACAGATCTGTCGAACTTCTACCTCGACATAGCCAAGGACAGGCTCTACGTGAGCGCCCCCCAGGACCAGCGCCGGCGCAGCTGCCAGACCGTGATGGCCCTGATCATCCAACGCCTGGCCGGACTGATCGCTCCGGTGTTGTGCCACATGGCCGAAGACATCTGGCAGAACCTCCCCTACCCCGTGGAGGAGACCTCTGTCTTCCAACGCGGCTGGCCGACGGTTCCAGCCGAGTGGCGTGATGCTGCTCTCAGCGCTCCGGTTCAAGAGCTGCGGGAGCTCCGCGCCGCCGTCAACAAAGTGCTGGAAGACTGCCGCGGCCGTCAGGAACTTGGCGCATCGCTGGAGGCAGCCGTGCGAATTGACGCCCGCCGTCCGGAACTCCAGACCGCTCTCTCTTTCCTGAGTGAGAGGGGGAATGTCGAGGTGGACGGTCTGCGGGACTGGCTGCTGGTCTCACAACTGCAGATTGGCGGCGAGCCCTGGGCCGAAGTGCTGGCCAGCCAGGACGACGAACTCGCATCGATCGAGGTGAGCCGAGCGCGGGGAACTAAATGCGAGCGCTGCTGGCACTACGAGGGGGATGTGGGTCAGCACCCGGAGCATCCCCACATCTGCGGACGCTGTGTTGGCGTTCTGGAACGCCGGACTCACCAGTTGGCCTGAGCCAGGAGGTCGTTCGGTGGCATCGGTCCAGCCAGCACAACCTCCTGGGCGGGCAACAAGGGCCCCTGCAGCAGCTCAGCCTGATACAGAGTCGTTCCCTCCGGGAGAACAGAGGCATCGGGGTCAAACGCGGTTGGATGGGTGGTACTGCTGCTGAACCCGCGGAAGATCAGCAGTTCAAACGGCACATCACCCACCTGTCCCCGCAGACGAACAACCCGCTGAGGCTGAACACGCGTTCGCTCCTCCAGTGCCTGAACCACCGCCTGATCGTTCATCAGAAATCGCCGGCCACGCGTCCATAACGGGGCAGACGCACCAACAGCCACTGCAACAGGCCGGCCAGATAAGCCACCAGGACGACATAGCCCACAAAGGCGGCAACGGCTTCGGTCCACAGACCACCGAAGAGAAAATTGAACACCGTTGCCGCCAGACCATGAATGCCCTGAGGGGCCTCCAGCCAGGTGAGGCAGGCCGGGGACTCCAGCTGTTGCATGCAGCCCAAACCACTAACGCTCATGCCAAGGCTGAGGAGACCAAAACCACTAAACGCCCAACGCCAAACCTTCACCGCTAGGGGCAGCGGACGCCAAGATGGCTGGTCGGCCAGCTCTTCATTGATGTCGACCCAGAACCACAGGCTGATCACCATCAACACCGGTGCGACAAACGCCATGGCATAGCCCAGGGGGCGCTGGTCCATCAGCAGCAGGAGGCTGATCGCCATCAGGCTGGCCACCTTCCAGTAGATGCCGAGGAGCCGCAGCACC
Organism: Synechococcus sp. MU1643; assembly: GCF_020514095.1. Taxonomy (NCBI): domain Bacteria; kingdom Bacillati; phylum Cyanobacteriota; class Cyanophyceae; order Synechococcales; family Synechococcaceae; genus Synechococcus; species Synechococcus sp. MU1643. The sequence goes on from NZ_VTKY01000006.1 coordinate 20,158, forward strand.
AACGGCTCGCGACGCCAGGCCGACCAGATCAATAGGACCAAAGGCACACCAACGGCAAAGGTGGCGGCCAAGCGATAGGTCAGCCACACCAGAGCGCGGTACGTGAGCTCGTTCACTGGGGACTGTCACAGTGCAGCCATTATCAACGTCCCGAGCTGACCTCCAGGGTTGATAGGGTCCGCATCATGGCATCGTTCTCACCGTTCAGCTGGTTCCGTTCCGGGGGCGCTGAGGCCAGGTGCCGTACAGGACTATCCACGAAAGCGTCCCTGGACGAAGCCGTTCGGGATGTGGTCGAGCAACTATCCCGATCTAGGGGCGAAGCCGATCTCGCCCTCGTCTTCACCTCAACGGGTTACGCCACCGACCTACCACGGCTGCTGCCGATGCTGCGCGCCCAGATCAACGCGCAGCATTGGATCGGATGCACCGGGGGAGGTGTGGTGGGCACCCGCGGCGACGGCACCGCCTCGGAACTTGAGCAGACGCCTGCATTGAGCGTGACGGTGCTCTCCCTGCCGGGAGCCTCGATCGCCACCCAACACCTGAGCACAGAGGAGCTGCCTGATCTGGATGGAGCCGCCCAGCAATGGCAAGATTGGGTTGGCATCACCCCCGAGACTGCCCGCAGCCAAATCCTGCTGATCGACCCCACCAGCAGTGGAATCAATGACCTCATTAGCGGGCTGGACTACGCCTATCCGGGTGCAGAAAAAATTGGGGGCATCGCAGCACCCCATAACAGTCCGCACGGATCGCTGCTGCTGGATGACCACGTCGTCACCGGCGCGGTGATCTGTTCCATCGGGGGAAGCTGGCGACTCGAAACGGTGGTGGCACAGGGCTGTCGCCCCATCGGCCCGGTCTTCTCGATCGAGCAGGTGCAGCGCAACGTGCTGCTGGAACTGAGTGATGGCAGCAGCAAGGCCAATCCCATCAATTGCCTGCAACGGGTTCTGGCCGACCTCAGCGAACGGGAGCGAAAGCTGGTGCGTCACTCGTTGTTCCTCGGCGTCGAACGCAGCAGTCTGCGGCTGAACGCCAACGGAGCAGCATCAGAAGCGAGTGCCTTCCTGATCCGCAACCTGATCGGAGTCGATCCCAACAATGGCGCTGTGGCCGTAGCTGAGCGGGTGCGTGCCGGCCAAAACGTGCAATTTCACCTGCGCGAAGCCGCCGCCTCCCAGGACGAAGCCTCTGCCCTGCTCAAAGCAGCGACGGCTGATTCAGGAGAGATGGTCCATTTCGGCCTGCTAATGGCCTGCCTGGGACGGGGCCAGGGGCTTTTCGGTCGTGCCGATGGTGACATCAGCCTGGCGCGCCAACTGATGCCTGACCTGCCTGTAGCGGGAGCGTTCTGCAACGGTGAGATCGGACCCGTCGGCGGGACGACGCATCTGCATGGCTACACCGCCTGCTGGGGCTTGCTGCGCCAGGACCCCAACAGCTCCTCTGACAGTGGCTCTGACAATCTCGGTTGAACCGCATCTCACTGCCTCGGAACCTTGCGTCAGCACGTCAATCCCCTCAGCAGCTTCTTCCAGTTGCCGCTGGAACTCCCTCCACCCAAGGAGCTGTTTCGCGTTCCTGATCATCCGATCCACTTGGATATCGGCTGTGCCCGTGGACGTTGCCTGCTGGGCCTGGCCGAGCGTGATCCCTACTGGAACCATCTCGGCGTAGAAATCCGCCGGCCCTTGGTGACCTCCGCCGATCGAGAGGCGCTCGGCTCGGAGTACGGCAATGTTCGGATCCTGTTCTGCAACGCCAATATCAGCCTGGAAGGCTGGATGAAGGCCCTAGAGCAAGACCGGCTGCAACGGGTCTCCATCCAGTTTCCCGATCCCTGGTTCAAACGAAGGCACCGCAAGCGCAGGGTCCTGCAACCCGCGTTGCTCTTGGCCATCGCAACGGCCCTCCAGCCCGGCCGCGAGCTGTTTCTGCAGAGCGATGTTCTCGACGTGATTGAGCCGATGGTGGCTCTCACCGAACTCAGCGCCTGTTTTGACCGCCCCGCAGAGGATCAACGGCCCTGGCGCGCCAGCAACCCGCTTTCAGTTCCCACGGAACGGGAGCGCTACGTGCTCGAGCAAAACCTCCCCGTCTACCGGGTGCTCTACCGCCGGAACCAGAATCCACTTCCTTCCGTGTCAGATCTGGAACAGCGCTTGCAGGAGATCGATAATCCGGCGGAAGCACTTACCACCTGAAGCCCCAAGATGGCCTCTGCGGATGCAACCCAGACGGCACGCGGTGGTCCACTATTGGCACGCTGGCAGGGGCTGATAGCTCCGGATCAGGCAGTGCTGAAACGCCTTGAAAGGCTGGCGGGACTGCTCCTACTGGTCTTGCTCACGGGGCTTCCCCTGTTCACACGCACAGGCCTGGCTCTGGTGATTGCAGCCTGCGGGGCCCTTTGGCTGCTTTGGTGCCTCTGCAGTCCACCACCACAGCGCATCGGAAGCGTCTCGCGCTGGCTGATGCTTTTTCTGGCCATCTCGATTGTGGCCACGGGATGTTCTCCAGTTCCAATCTCCGCCAGCAAAGGCCTCATCAAACTGCTCAGCTACCTGGGCGTTTATGCCTTGCTCTGCAAGCTGCTGCTGAGCAACGAACGATGGTGGGACCGGCTGGTCGCCGGACTGCTGAGTGGCGGCCTGCTCAGCAGTGTTCTGGCTTTGCGACAGCTCTATGCCTCCGGCGAGGAACTGGCCGGCTGGGCTGATCCGAATTCCATCAGCGCCGGCACCATTCGGATCTATGGCCCTCTGGGGAACCCCAACCTTCTGGCGGGTTACTTGCTGCCGCTGATTCCCATTGCAGCTATTGCACTGGTGCGCTGGAGAGGCGTGGGAGCCCAGCTGTTTGCCGGCACCACACTGGTGTTGGCTGGAACAGCCACGCTGTTCACCTACAGCCGTGGCGGCTGGCTGGGGATGGTTGCTGCCGGCGCCGTACTCCTGCTGTTGCTACTGCTGCGCTGGACACGCAGCTGGCCCCCGCTCTGGAGACGTCTGGTACCCCTCGCCGTGCTGCTGTTTGGAGCCGCTTGCCTGGTGGTGGCGGCCACCCAGATCGATCCCATCCGCACGCGCATCACCAGCCTGCTGGCGGGACGGGGGGATAGTTCCAACAATTTCCGCATCAACGTCTGGATAGCGGCCATTCAGATGGTGCAAGACCGTCCCTGGCTGGGCATCGGCCCAGGCAATGCGGCGTTCAACAGCATCTATCCCCTGTATCAGCAACCGAAGTTCAACGCCCTCAGTTCCTACTCCGTTCCCTTGGAAATCCTGGTGGAAACCGGCATTCCTGGGCTACTGGCCTGCCTGGGATTACTGGCCAGCAGCCTGAGGCAGGGCCTGTCGCAGCTCCATGCCGATGGTCCAAGCGCCTTACCAGCCATCGCCAGCCTTGCTGCCATCGCTGGCCTGCTGATGCAGGGCAGCACCGACACGATCTTCTTCCGCCCCGAAGTTCAACTGATCGGCTGGTTTGCCCTGGCCAGCCTGGTGAGTCGACCCAGGCAATCATGAGGCTGCTCGCTGGATTCGATGCTGGACAGACGCACACCCGCTGCCGCCTCAGCGTGGTCCAAAAGGGCTTGCACCAGACTGTTGGCGAAGGTGAGGGACCCGGCGTCAGTCACCTGGATGCCCCCCAGGGTGAACGAAGTTTCATCGAGGCGATCCGCACCAGTGCACAGCACGCCCTCAAAGATCACCCCGCTGGCGTGCTCCAGGCAGTCGTTGTCGGAGCCAGCGGCATCGAACACGGGACAGCGTTGCAAGAGCGTGCTGAACGTTTGGTGGGTCAAGCCCTGGCCATCGGTGATGACACAAAGTTGACCAAGGTGATGGTCACCGGAGACGAACGCACGGCCTTGCGAGGTGCGATCCCTGAAGGTGCAGGAATCCTGGCAATCAGCGGTACAGGAATGATCGTGCTGGGCCGAGACGAGAACGGCCATGAACACCGCTGTGGCGGCTGGGGATGGCTGCTCGATGGAGCCGGCTCGGCCTTTGACCTCGGCCACCAGGGATTGCAAATGACCCTGCGCATGGCCGATGGGCGCATGGCCGACCATCCTCTGCGCCTGCAGATCTGGCATCAGATGGGATGCGACAGCTACGCAGCGGTGAAAGCCCGGGTGGTGCAGCACAACTTCGGCACGGCAAACTTCGCAGCCTTGGCTCCGCTGGTGGTGGAGGCAGCAGCCCAGGGCTGCTCGGGCGCAGAGGAAATCGTTCAGCGATCAGCAGCAGCCCTCTCCAACTGCATCAGCACCGTGGCCCAGCAGCTATCAATGCTTTCCCCCGTAGTGGTCTGCCATGGGGGAACTGTTACCCATCTCCCGGGGTTCCGAACAGCCGTGCAACAGGCCATCCGTCAGTCGATACCTGAGGCCCGATGGGGCAAGGCCAAGGGAGATGCCTGTGATGGAGCGCTCCTGATGGCCGAGGCCTTAACCGTCAGGCCACGTTGAGATGTTCCTTGGCAACGGCAGCTAAGTGCCCCGTCCAATGCTCCACAGCTGCCGACTGCTCTGCTTCCACCATCACCCGCAGCACGGGCTCCGTACCACTGGCTCGCACCAAAATGCGACCGGTCTCGCCCATCAACTGCTCTGCTGAAGCAATGGCGTCGGTGAGAGCAGTGCACGCGGTCCAGTTCTTGCGACGCGAACGGTCCATCACCCGAACATTGACCAATTTCTGCGGGTAAGCCTGAAAACTGCGGTCCAACCAATCGCTGAGGCTGATGCCTTGGGCATGGCACAAGGTGGCCAACTGGAGGGCGGTCAGAACACCATCGCCGCATAGCCCATGGGAGGCCGCAAGGATGTGGCCGGATTGTTCTCCACCGAGGGCCGCGCCACTGGCCACCATCGCGGCATGAACATGCTGATCTCCCACCGGGGTGCGATCAAGGATGCCGTCCCTCTGCTGCCAAGCCCGCTCAAAGCCGAGATTCGACATCACGGTGGCCACGAGACGCTGCTCGGGGAGGGCCTGCTGCTCCTGCAGCACGGATCCCCACAGGAAAAGCACATGGTCCCCATCGATGATGCGACCGCGGCCATCCACCGCCAGCATCCGGTCAGCATCACCGTCAAAGGCAAAGCCCATCGCCGCGCCGCGCTCGATCACAGCCCGCTGCAGCGGTTCCAGATGGGTTGACCCGCAAGCCACGTTGATGCGGGAGCCATCGGGTTCCCCATGGAGCACGATGAGATCAGCCCCCAAGGCACGGAAGGCATCCGCACCACAGGCTGTCGCTGATCCCCAGCAGAGGTCCAAAACGATGGGGACGCCATCCAGTCGCCGTTCAGCCACCGACTGCTGCAACACCTCCCTGTAGCCATCAAGAAGATCGGCGCTGGAGCGCGCCACACCGCAGCGGAAGGCTCCTTGCTCAACCATGGACGTCTGCCCCTTCAGACCGGCTTCCACTTGGGCCTGACGTGGGGCGCTGAGTTTGGCTCCGTCGGCCCCAAAGACTTTGATGCCGTTGTCGGCAGGAGGGTTGTGGCTCGCAGACACCATCAGGCCACCAGCAGCCCCCAGCTGACGGATCAACAACGGAACCGCGGGTGTCGGACAAAGACCAAGGGTCCACACATCGCGACCGGCCGCCGTCAAACCGGCCGTCAGGGCAGACACCGCCATGCTGCCACTGGTCCGGGAGTCCATCCCGATCAGAACAGGGCCATCCGCCTGCAGAACCCGGCCAACCCAATAGCCCACCTGAAGACACAAGGCAGGGGTGAGAACGGTGCCGGCGAGCCCACGGATCCCATCGGTTCCAAAACCTGGCGCAGCGTCACCGAGAGCGGGGCCGATCGGAGAACACGCCTTTTGAATCATGGGTCTCAATCGTGGACAGCACCATAGGAAGCACCTCTGACGCTGATTCCCAGGGACGTGACAGGTGCAACTCTGCCCTCCACGGCCCTCAGCTGATCAAAGGCTCGCCAACTGTCTTTAGAGCATCAGAATGCGACCAGCTCCAGGTTGGGTGTGCAGGCAGGGCCGCGAATCGGAACGCTGCTTCTGCTGTCGGTTGCTGGCCTGAGTGGCTTGGCTGCATGGGGCGGGCAGCAACTGCTGAAGGGGCAGCAGCAGCGCCTCACACCTGAGCTCTCACAGACAAAGCTGTGGCAGCACTACCGCTGGGCCATCGATCCTCAGACCCGTCGCGAAGCCGCCTTGTTGATGGTGGCCAGGGATGGGGCACAGGAACTGCTCCATGGCCAGGGCTGGGGGCGCGATCCGATGGCAGCCGTGGTGCTCGAACGGGCAGCCCTCACCGCAGACGCCCAGGGGAAGACATCGGAAGCCACCCAGACCTGGCAGCTCCTGTTGGATCGCTTTCCCAAAGCACCCGGCTCCGCCTGGGCTCGTTTGGCGCTTGGCAACAACAACCCAGTGCTTCATCAGCAGCTGCTCCAGCAGCAACCCGCCCACCCAGCAGCCCTGACCTTGGCGGCTCGGGATGGCTCCGAAGCGCTGGCAAGCCATCAAGGCGCCCTGCACCTGGCCCGTTGGAATCCACGCCGAGCCGGCGCACTTGAGCTGATGCTTGACGCCTGCCAAGCGAAAGGGTCGCAGGCACCGCAGCCCGAACAACGCCAAACCTTGGCGCAGGCACTGGCAAAACGAGGCCATGCCGAAATTGCACTGACCTGCCTTCAAGAGCTCAATGCTGCCCCCGAGACCCAGTTGGCCATCGGTCGTTCACGGCTGCTGAATGGCGACCCTGACGCGGGCACTGCTCAACTGCTGACGCTGGCGCAGACCCATCCAAACCACCCCGCCAGCCTTGAAGCGGCTCGGATCTTGAGCGAACCGCTCGATCCCGACCCTGGTGTTATCGATCGTCTACCGGCTGCCCTTGAGGAGCGCTCAGCCGCTGTTGCCGCGGCCCGCGTAAGACTCGCCGGCGGCGATGGGGCGGATACCGCCCTGAGACGCTGGCCCAACGACCCCGACATCTGGCAACTCCAATGGGACCTAGCCCGTGAGGCGTTTCTCGCTGGGGATTGGAATCGTGCCCGCGACCTGCTGGAACGCCGCCACGAGGTTGGGCCTCTGCCTCCTCCGATGGAGGCGCGGCGGCTGTTCTGGCTGGGGCGCAGCCATAAGGAACTCGGTGATGTGGCAGAGGCGGGACGCACCTGGCGCCGCCTTATCAGGGCCTTCCCAGGGGGCTACTACCGATGGCGCGCCATGGAGCAGCTGGGCATAGCCAAACCCCTGGATTTGCGATCCCCAGACCCGCAACAAGAGTCACCAACCTGGCAACCGCTCAACAGCCATCACAGCCTGGTGAACGAGCTCTGGCGACTGAGCCAAGTGCACGCCGCCTGGGAGGCCTGGCAGGCCCTTGGAGATCCTGCAATCCCGCCGCCACCCGAGGAACGTCTCGTCGAGGGCAGGCTGCGCCTGGCCGTCGGGGACACCTGGATGGGACTGAATCAGCTCTGGTGGCTCAGCCTCCGCTGGCGTGATCCGAGCTGCCACCAACGCAGTCTTCTCCATCGCAGCCAATTCCCTCGCCTCTTCGAAGCCGAGATACAGACAGCGGCCAAGCAAGAAAACCTTCAAGCCAATCTGCTGCGAGCGATCGCCAAACAGGAGTCTCGCTTCGCACCCGGAGTCGTCTCCCCTGCCGGGGCCGTTGGCGTGATGCAATTGCTGCCTTCCACGGCCACAGAGATGGCTGGCGCACCCACCAGCCCGCCGATGCTGAAGGATCCCGCCAACAACTTCAAACTGGGCGCGCGCTACGTCAACCAATTGCTGAAGCAATGGGAGAACGACCCCTTTCGCAGCATTGCCAGCTACAACGCCGGGCCAGGTGCTGTGGCGGCTTGGACGCAACCCACGGATGCGAACGACGCCGCGCTTTGGGTGGAACGTATCCCCTACCCGGAAACGCGCTTTTACGCCAAGAAAGTGCTCGATAATCTGCTTGGTTACCTAGGCGGCAATCAATCCTTCTGCGGAGATGCTGACGCTGGGGTGCGGCAGCAGCGTGCCGGCGACGATGCCAGCCATCACGATCAAACTCATCAAAACCAGGCAGAGTCCAGCAGCGGGAAGAACCCCGATGCGAATGAGATCAAGCCGGGCCAACAACAAGGCTGAAGCCAGGATGAGCACGTCGGTGAGCACATTGAGCTTTAACAGGTAGATGCCACCGGTGATCACCACTAGCAGCGTCACCACCAACGTCATCACCCGGCTTGATGCCATGAGCAACGACACCTGTCGCAACAGCAGATTCGGCATCGTGCAGAAAACGACAACCACCTGGGTCTGCAGCAGCACGAAACACCAGAACCAGACCGCACTCACGCCGTAGAGAGACGTGAAGGTGGGCTGAACAATCTGCCAATGGTTGCCGAGCAAAACCGCAACGAAAAACAGCACCGTCAGCAACGGCGCCCGAACCGGAAGGCTCAGCAGTCGCAGAATTGGCATGAATTCAAGTTAGCGGCGGCCTTTCGAAGGAGCTGCCAGAGTGATCGCAGCGGTTGAAGTGCGATGACAGGCACCCCGGAGTCTTCGCCCCTTGGCACGGCACAGCGATGGGTGCTGGTGCTGATCGCGGTGGCTCTGGCATTTGGCTTGGTCATTCTGCGCGGCGGCATTCAGAGCGAAAGCCCGATGGAGCAGCTGGCGAGACGGTCCCTCGACCCGCAAACGGCGTTAACCAATGGACGCCCAACGCTGATCGAGTTCTACGCCGATTGGTGCCAGGTCTGCAGGGAGATGGCTCCCTCGATGCTGGAGTTGGAGAAGAAATCGCGGGATCGACTTGATGTTGTTCTGGTGAACGTCGACAACCCACGTTGGCAAGATCTCGTTGATCGCTACAACGTCAACGGCATCCCTCAGCTGAATCTATTTAACGCTGAAGGAGAGCCGAAGGGGCGATCCCTTGGTTTGCGCAGCCCTGAGGAACTCCAGCTGATCACCACAGCACTGCTTGAGGATCAGCCGCTTCCGGCTCTGCCAGGCGTCGGCAACGTCAGTCAGCTGCAAACCTCCAGCTCCGCTGACAACACATTGGCTGGAGCGTCGAGCCAATCCACGGCCGGCCCCCGCAGCCATGGTTGACACGCCTCGCCATGATCACCACAACTCGTCACTCTGACGCTCCCATGGACCGCTTTCGGGTCGATCTGATCGCAGCTACGCCGAACCCGCAGCAATGCGTGTACGCCGCCATGCATCAGGACTACAGCGAAGGGTTCGTGGCAGGAGATCGTGCCAACTGGCCCGATGAGCAGCGGGCTGGAGAGATCTGTGTGAAACGTCTGCTGTCTGGAGAGCGCGGCCACTACGGCCCGATGGAGCATGCGCAGATCGTGCTGAACGTGGGCTGGTTCCCGCACTCGGTGATGCAGCAGGCCCGCACCCATCGGGTTGGGGTGAGCTTCGATGTGCAATCGATGCGTTACACCGGTGAACGCATCTGCCGTGCAGCGGATGGAGTCCTAGACTTAGAAGAAGTGTTTTATCTGCGGCCTGCCGGCGAGTACAGCGATCGGCAGGGCAAGAAATACGCCTACACCAAAGCGCTACGTCAACAGGACCTCGATCTGTGCCGAAGCGCTGCCGTTCGCTACAGGGATCTGCTCAAGGCGGGCTTCTCCGAAGAGCATGCCCGCGGCATCCTTCCCTTCGACTACCGCCAGCACTTTGTGGTGAGCTTCAGCCTGCGGGCGTTCCTGCACTTCATGGATCTGCGGGCCAAGCTTGATGCCCAGTTGGAGATCCGCCAGCTTTGCGATCTGATGTGGCCCCACATGGTGGAGTGGGCCCCTGAATTCGCAGCCTGGTACGAAAAAAGCAGGCTGCACCGGGCGCGTTTAGCTCCTTAACCAAGAGAGATCTAGACCTTGGCTAGCGTCACTCTCTCGGGCTGATACTGGTACTTGCCTTGTCGATCGCTGTAGGTGGTCGAGCAGGGATCACCCTCGAAAAACAGCAGCTGACAGATACCTTCATCGGCATAGATCCGGCAGTCAGCGCCGGAACTGTTGCTGAATTCAAGGGTGAGGTGACCCTCCCAGCTCGCTTCAGCTGGGGTGGTGTTCACGATGATTCCAAGGCGGGCATAGGTGCTCTTGCCCAAACAGATCACGGTGATGTTGGGAGGAACACGCAGCTTCTCCAACGCCACACCGAGGCCGTAAGAATGTGCCGGAAGGATGAAGTAGCGCCCGTCTTCATCCTCATGAAGAGGGGTGGGCTCGAGGTTGGCAGGGTTGAACCGCTTGGGGTTCATCACCGTGCCAGGAACATGCCGGAAGATCAGAAATTCCTGAGGAGACAGGCGCAGGTCGTAGCCGTAGGACGAGCAACCGAAACTGAGTACCGGTCGCAGCTTCTGCTCCGGCTCAAGGTGACGGACCAAACCACTCTGGAATGGCTCGATCATTCCCTGCCCGGCCTGTTCAGTGATCCAGCGATCGCACTTGAGCATCAGAAACCTCGGCGCAACTCCGTGACTTGATCTGCCATCTCCACCACAGCGGAGGGGATTGCAGGTCCAGTGATGATCACATCCATCGAAGCGGGCCGCTGCTCAAGGGCTGAAATGACGTCCGCTTCATCAAGGTATCCGAAGGCCACTGCAAGGCCAATTTCATCCAAGACCAGCTGGTCGAGATCTCCCTGGATCAGATGCTGGCGGCAGATGCACCAAACGTTAGCCACAGCCTCCGCGCCACCGGGATAGCCAGGCGAGGAAAGGCAGAGAGGCACTTCAGGCCGCAGCCAGACAAGCCTTCCACAGAGCTTAACTCGTCCGGCCGGTCCCTGATGAACGCCCCCTTTGAGGAACTGACTGATCAGAACACGACTACCCAAGCCGGCAGCTCGCATGGCTTGACTCAGAACATTGGCGAAGCTGCCTCGGTAGGGCGCTGTATGCACTTGCAGCTGCCCTTCTGGAGCCACCAGATGTAGGGGTGGCGGATCAGAGAGAGGAGGCAAGGGCCTTAGGCCCGCCCGCTGCAAAGCCTGCTGATCCCGCTCCAGGGAGTTCTGGAAGGCTTGGGGGTCAGCGAGGCTTGTGGTCATCACGTCAGCATCTGTCCGGGCGACCCCGGCGAGACCTTGAATCTAGCGGCGAGATCACATTCAACAAGAGGATTAACACCACCCATGGTGTTTGGACAGGACGAGAACCAACCGCCTGCGAGGCTTGACGAACTGCACACCACCGATGAGCCACTCCCCTGAACACCGCGCTGATGGCCGTCGCCCGCAGCAGTTGCGACCGTTCTCGGTGACCTGGAATCCCATGGGGTTTGCCTTGAGCTCCCTTGTGGTTCACACCGGCCGAACCGCTGTGCTCTGCAGCGTCTGCTTGGAGGACAAGGTTCCCCGCTGGCGCAAGGGAGAAGGGTTGGGATGGCTCAGCGCCGAATACCGGCTGCTGCCCGGATCCACCCCACAACGGCAATCACGGGAGCTGATGAAACTCTCGGGTCGCACCCAGGAGATTCAGCGATTGATCGGCCGGAGCCTGCGCGCCGTGATCGATATGGAGCGCCTTGGTGAACGCACCTTGCTGATCGACTGCGACGTAATCCAAGCGGACGCCGGCACCCGGACGGCCTCGATCACCGGGGCTTGGCTCGCCCTGGAGCAGGCCTGCCGATCACTGGTGGAACAAGGAGTCCTGGAGCAATCACCCCTGGTCGACCAGGTGGCGGCCGTGTCCGTCGGCTTGGTGGGTGGCCAGTCCTTACTGGATCTGGACTACAGCGAAGACAGCCGAGCTGAGGTGGACCTGAATGTTGTGCAGGCCGGCGATGGACGTCTGTTGGAAATCCAAGGAACTGCTGAGGGAGCGCCCTTCAGCCGCAGCCAACTCAATGAGCTGCTGGATTTAGCCGAGCCGGGATTATCGTCCCTGATGCAGGCGCAACGTCAGGCCTTCAACGATCACAGCAGCGTTACGTAATAACCGCTACATGGCGGCCACCGCCAGCTTCGTAGCTTCGCTTCATCAGGTGGTTGTCATGACAGGTAGCCGAGGTTTCAGCCGATACGCCCCACAGATGGTGGCTCCAACTACCAGGGCAGAACCTGCCAACCGTTCTCTCCTGGAGATCATCCGGGATCTCGATGGCGCCAGCAGTGAACTAGTGGACCGCAACAAGACTATCTTCTTCCCCGGAGATCCCGCAGAACGGGTGTATCTGATCCGCCGGGGAGCCGTGCGTCTATCCCGCGTCTACGAATCGGGGGAAGAAATCACCGTGGCCTTGCTTCGCGAAAACAGCCTATTCGGAGTGCTGTCGCTGCTGACCGGACAAAGATCCGATCGTTTTTACCATGCTGTGGCCTTCACTCGGGTTGAAATGGTGACGGCGCCGGCGACCTCCGTGAAGGCCGCCATTGAAGCCGACACCAGCGTTGGGCTGCGCTTGCTGCAGGGTCTTTCCAGCCGAATTCTGCAGACCGAAACGATGATTGAAACCCTGACCCACAGGGACATGTCGTCCCGGCTGGTGAGCTTCTTGCTTGTGCTATGCAGGGATTTCGGAGTAGCGGATGAGCTGGGCATCACCATCGACCTGCGTCTATCTCATCAAGCCATTGCCGAAGCAATTGGCTCAACACGCGTCACAATCACACGTCTGCTGGGAGACTTGCGTCAATCCGGTCTGGTTCAGATTGACCGCAAGAAAATCACCGTTCTGGATCCAATCGCACTGGCAAAACGTTTCAGCTAGTCCGGCCATCGCCCGACGGTTGCAGCCATGAGCGGTTGGGCACTGATCCTGGTTCTGCTTGTGCTCGGGGGCGTGCTGTCGACACTGGGCGACCGGTTGGGCAGCCGCGTCGGCAGAGCGCGACTGAGTTTGTTCAAGATGCGCCCAAGGCGCACCGCAGTTTTAATTACGGTGCTGACTGGCAGCCTGATCAGCGCACTCTCGCTTGGCCTGATGCTGCTGGTGAGCCGGCAGTTGCGGGTGGGCCTTTTTGAACTGGATGCCCTGCAGGAGAAACTCCAGGACAGCCGGCAACAGCTGGAGGCAGCCGAGCGGGAACGGGACAAGACCCAAACGGAAACCAAGCGAATCGCCGCAGAACTCAAGCAAGCGCAGCAACGGGCCAACACCCTGCGCCTTGAACTGGCTCCTCTCCAGAAAGAGCGGGCCCAACTCGAAGCTGAACGTGAACGCCTCAGCCAAGACATCGCCACCCGCGATGCGGACATCCAGCGCACAGAAGCCGAACTCAACAGCGTTCGCAGCCGCATCCGTGCCGGTGAGCAGGAACTCAAGGAACTGGAACGCAATCTGGTCGCCCTGAGGCGTGGATCGGTGGTGATCAGCAGCGGACAGACCTTGGCGAGAGCAACGGTTCGACTCGATGCCCCGGACCAGGCAAAACAGGCTGTAGACAGGCTTTTGCAGGAGGCCAATCTCAACGCCTACGGGAAAGTGCGACCTGGCGAAGCCCCCGAACGCCAGTTGATCCGCGTTCCGCGCAGCGATGTGGAACGCCTACAAAGCATCATCCGCAAACCGGAAACCTGGGTGATCTCGCTGCGCTCCGCCACCAATGTGCTGCGGGGTGAAACAGCGGTTTACGCCTTCCCCGAGGTGCGTCCCAACCGGCCAGTGGCCCAACGCGGAGACGTGCTGGCCACCACCACACTGCAACCGAATGAACGCACACCAGAGGTCATTCGCACACGGCTGAACCTTCTCTTGGCCTCGGCCTATGCCGAGGTGCAGCGACGGGGATCGCTGAGCGAGGGCCTTCGGTTCGATGGATCAGCCCTCTCCCGACTGGCCCAGAACCTTATGGAAGGACCCAGCCAATCCATGGGCTTGGAAGTGATTTCTGCAGGGGTCAGCAACAGCGCCGATCCTGTCGTCGTCACAATTCAGGCATCCCCATGAAACGGGTGGCCGTTCTCGATCCAGGCCGCTGCAAATGTGGTCTCGTGCTGGCTGATCTTCAGCTCGGCCTTGTACGCGAAGGGCATGTGCTGGCCCCGGACGCTGTGGAACCCTGGCTGGAGCAGTGGAATCACGACCAAGCTCTCGACCGCATCCTGATCGGTGACGGCACAGGCAGCCGAGCCTGGATCAAGCGACTGGAACGGCTGGGCCATCTCACCGTGATTTCTGAACATGGAACAACGCTGAGGGCAAGACAGCGTTACTGGACCTTATGGCCGGCTCGAGGTTGGCGACGGATGCTGCCGGGAGGGCTGCGCATTCCGCCGGTGGATCTGGATGCTGTGGCCGCTTTGGTCATGCTCGAGGAGCACCTGCAGTGCCGCCTGAAATGGCCGGAGCCTGCTCCCACTTTCTCACTCAGAACCTGGCCCTAACCATGAAGGTGTAGTCACCCCCCGGTTCCAGCCTGTAATCAGAACGCACCAAAAAGCGCCGAAGGGCATCCTCGATAAGGGCTCGTCCCAAGGACGGCTCCACCATCAATTCGCCGCGGTCAAAGGCCCAGGAGAACTGCCACTCGAAGCCTCCAGCTGAGACTTCACCCTCCACGCACTTGGCCTGAAAACACTGGCGGAGCACCCGCAAATGGGCCGTTGTCGCCGGGAGAGCCGGCATCAGTCGACCGGCTCCAGGTCATAGCGAAAGCCGTTGATCCAGGTTCCAGCACAATCAAAGCTCTGGCGCTGAAGACGTTGAATCCCTTCCAGAACAGCATCAAGAACAGCGCCTACACAAGGTTGTTCCACCTTGCTAAACGGTCCTAGAACATGGGACACCGTTCGAGCGCGACGCTCAGCAGGATTCTCAGCCGGCGCACCAATACCGATCCGCAGCCTGGGAAACGCCTGAGTCCCTAGATGCTGAATGGTGCTGCGCAAGCCGTTGTGGCCACCGGCGCTGCCCTGGGCCCGCAATCGCAAACGACCGAGCGGAAGATCCATGTCGTCCACCAGCACCAGCAGTTGGTGGGGTTCCAGGCCGAGCCAATCAAGGGCAGCACGAATTGCACGACCGCTGTCATTCATGTAGGTCTGAGGCATCAGCAAGCGCAGCCTCTGCTCACCGACCCCTGTATCTGCTGCAAGACCATGCAACTTGGCTTGCTGACGAAAACTGAATCCAGAGCGCTCACCCAAAAGCTCTAAGGCCATGAAGCCGATGTTGTGGCGAGTGCCTGCATATTTCGCCCCCGGATTGCCCAGTCCCACCACCAGCTTTAAATCAGTGGTCATACCGCTGGAACAACTCAGTCGCTGGGGGGAAGTTCTTCGGCCGGCTTCGCAACGTCACCGGACACCTCAGGTTCAGCCATGGCTTTGTTGATCTCGCGCTCGAATTCTTTGGACGCAGATTGGAAGCCCTTCAGGGTTTTTCCGAGGGTCCGGCCAAGTTCTGGCAAGCGTTTCGGCCCGAAGACCAAAAGAGCAACGGCGCCGATAACCGCCATTTCGGGGAGACCGACGCCAAAGATGTTCATGGGTGCTGATCAGCCGAGGCCGTTCCAGTTCACGTTGATGCCGTCGAGGATGAGGGACTTGTTGTACAGCTGAAGAATTACGAGCAGAAACACCAGGAACAGCACCATGAAGATGCCCATCACCGGAGTGGTGCCCCAACCGGGAACCACCTTGCCGTACTCAGAGTTCAGGGGGCGGAGAAGGTCTCCCAGACGGGTGCGTTGTGCCATGGGGACGCCGGGTCTCGGGTGGTTTGAAGTCTCGATACTGTAGGGGCCGACTCCGGTTCGGGGTTGATCCTGTCGAGAGATGTGATGGAAACGTCGTCCCCAGCCCTGTCCGTCGCCATTGGCGTACTCGCTGTTTTGTTCGGACTCACCGGATTTGGTGTGTACCAGGCCTTTGGACCTCCATCAAAAGCACTCGACGACCCGTTCGACGATCACGAGGACTGATCAACCACCAGGGAGACGAGTTCCCCCGGGGCGATCACCACTGCATCAGAAGCATCGGAATCTGCTTGCCTGCGGACACTCCACCCCGCACCGGGGGTCCAACAGCAGCGTGCTGACCCCGCATTGAGCAGCTTCAGCAGGCAAGCGTCGACATAGCGCTCCAAGGCCACCGGCACGAGTTGAAGCGGCATCGATGGGAACCACTGACGCAGCTCCGCAGGCAAAGCCGCACACCACCCGGGCTCGCGAAACGCAATGGCCGCCTGCGGCACACCGGCATCACTCCAGGAGCCGGAGAACGGCATAAGGGCCAAACGCTGGCGATGCCATCCCTGATCGGCGCTTGGGTCAGGCCAGGTCGGACCGCGCAGCAGCGAAATGCCGAGTCGGTCTGAAGACCAATCAACACCCTGGGGGCCGTCCATCAACACAGCCATCCCGCCTCCGGGAGCTGGCGACTGCGAAGCGAGCCATGAGATCACAGGGACTTCCCAGCGGGCTTGTTCCCGAGCCGTCATCGGTTCAGAGGGCCGTTCGATCACCCCTCCGCTGGTGTCGGCAGCGATACGGACAGCAGGGGTCGCCAATGGCAGGTCCAGGCGCAGCAGCTCATGGGTCTGACACCAGTCGACACTGCAGATCAGCTCCAACCAGGGCGTGTCGGCCTTCAGCCGCAGGTCCAGACGCATACAACTGGCGCCGAGCTGGCGCCGCAGCACCAGATGAGACACCAGGGGGCCCTGGTCGAGCCATTCCACGACATCTAATGAAAGGACACCCAAGGGCTGGGATCGGTAGTCCGCCGCCAGATCCCAGGCATCCCAGAATTCGCCCCGGTCCCGATATCGCTCCAACTGCAGGGGGGAAGACAACTGACTTCGTCCATCGCGATCCCGCAGAGCCAGCAGTCCTGCCGCGGAGACATCAATGTCGATCAGACCATTGCCCACGCGCCAAACTCCCGCCCCAAGCGACGCGATGACCACAGGCTGACGGGGTTGAGCAGCGCCGAACGCCAAGCCTGGTTCACGCCGGAGCGGCACAGAACAAATCCCGTGCTGACGCGGTAACTGCACCCAGGTGCCACCACCGGCAGCCGCTTGCTGCGGCAGTGAAACTGCGTTGGCTGACCACGACCCCACCGGAAGACGAACCAGAGGAGACCAGGAGGCCAAGGGCTGCAGACCCCACCAACTCCATTCCGCCGCTGTGCCCTTCAGCCGAGGCAGCCTTGCCAGCCGCCGGTCGCGCTCGCAGCGGGCCTGGCGCCGGGCCGAGCGCCAAACCGGTTCCGCCTGTTCAAAAACCTCCGGGATCGAAGTTCCTGGAAGAATGTCGTGAAACTGCTGAAACAACAGCGGGCGCCAATCGCTGACACCGCCTTCGCGGCCGGCCATGGCCAACAGGGCCGAAGCAGTGTCGGCTTCCCGCAAAAGCCGCTCAAGTGTTCGGTTGTGGCGCTTCTGATCGGGACGGCTGGTGGCGCAACCGCGGTGCAACTCCAGGAAGAGCTCATCGCGCCACACCGGCCAGGCCTGATCGTCCTGCTGCAGGTTTGTCAGGAACTCCCGCACAGTGCCGGCACGGGTGGGCAAGGCGGCCGCTTGGCCCTCCCAGAGCTCGATCTCCTCCAGCAACTCCTCGGTGGGACCACCACCGTGATCACCAACACCAGGAATCCAGAGCGCCGCCTCCAGCCCCGTGGCCTGATGCCATGCCCGCTGCTCTCCCAGCATCACCACAGGATCGGCTCGACGCCCGATCGGCGGCAGCATCAGGCTGCGCAATTCAGACCGTCCCCGTCCGCGCCAGCGGAACAAACGATGGGGGAAAGGGTTCTCAGCATTCCAGGCCAGCTTGTGGGTGCAGAACCAGCGCACACCAGTGGCTGCCGCCACCGCAGGCAGGCCAGCAGCGAAGCCAAAGCTGTCCGGCAACCAGGCCAGCTCATGGGTCCATTCCGGGAAGCGGCGCCGGCTGTCGTCCTGACCGAGCACAAACTGATTCCACAACGACGCCGTGCTGACCAGCACACAGTCCGTCTCCACCCAAGGGCCATTGATCGGTTCCCAGCGGCCGGCGCGGCTGGCCACCTGGATCTCCGCAAACAGAGCCGGGCGATGTTGCTCCATCCAGGCGTAGAGAGCCGGCGTGGAATGGGCAAAGCGCAGCTCAGGCCAGCGACGCATCAGAGCCAACGCTGATCGGAAGGTGCGTTCAGCGGCCTGCCAGGTGTCGGCGACCGGCCAGAGCCAAGCCAGATCGAGATGGGCATGACCCAGCCAATGCAACGACCCTCGTGGAGGGTCCACCTGATCCAGGTGCGTTGCAACAGCGGCCTGCGCCTCAACACCGCTGGGATTCAGATCCGCCCAATGCGATGGCAGGTCTCCATCCGCCGCCAAATACAGTTCCAAGGCAGCAGGCAACAAGGTGCCCTCGGGATCAGGGCCAGCGGCCTGCGGCTCCAGGTCGAGATGACTGCTAATCAGAGCTCCGTCGTCATGCAAAGGGCTGCAGAGCTCCAGGACAAGATCCAGCGCCGCCCCCTCACGACAACCCTCAGGCAACGGCCAACGACAGGCGGTATCGAACAGATCTCCCTCATGAACCAGCACACCATCCACCCAGAGCCGCATCTGCTCGGCCCACCAGCTCAGCACCAGCCGGGCACGGCAGGAATCACTGGCACACCATCCATCAGGCCAGCTCAACCGCTGCTCAAGCCGCAGCCACTGTCGCCCCCTTGGCCAGATCAGCAGACCACGTTTGGCCCAGTCAGGACGGTGCGTTGATCCCCAGCTGTCATCGAGGAAAAACCCAGCCTGGGTGGCGCCTGAGCGGCGCCACCCGGCGCGCAAATCACGACGCGAGCGACTGCGAAACGTTTCAATCCACTCCGATCGACCGACCTGATCAGGGTTCATTCCCCTTCTGACGCTGTCATGCCCCATAAGATGATGCCCTTGTCACAGACGCCGGTCGGTCTCCATGCTCGCCCTCAAGATCTCCGTCTACTCGGTTGTCTTCTTCTTCCTCGGCATCTTTGTGTTCGGGTTTCTTGCGAGCGATCCAAGCCGCACCCCCAGCCGCAAAGACCTGGAAGATTGATTCACTCTTCCAATCAGGCCGCGCCACACACTGGTCTGATCAGACCGTGATTTCCCAAATGAGCTGGCAAGCTCAAGGGCTCCAGCAGGATTGCCTTGGCGGCGCACCGCCTTCTTTTTGTATTGACCGGAACCCTGATCACAGGGCTAGCTTCCGCCTTGCCAGCAACGGCCCGTTCCGCTGAATCACGGTCCGAGACAATTTTTCAAGCTCCTGCGAACCTTAAAGTTCGCGCTGACCGCCAATATTCCGACACCAAGTCGAAAGTCAACGTCGCTGAAGGCGACGTTTCTGTTTTCCTCGGGAACGCTGAACTGCACGCCGATCGCATCGAATTTGATGCGGCCTATCGCACGCTCTACGCTCGCGGCGCTGTCCGCTTCAGGCGCGGCAGTCAATACTTTCAAGCGTCAAGCTTCCGTTACAACCTCGTTCAACAGGAAGGTCTGCTCAATGATGTTTATGGGGTCATCGACCTCGAGGAGCCCCTCTCCAATCCCCTAAACAACCTCCAAACGAACACAGCGGTTGCTGAGTCAGCCACGCCAGCAAGTCGAGCAGACTTGCCTCCCGTGGCCTGTCCACCACTGCTCGCTCCGGTTCCTGACTGGCATCCTCAGCCCTGGGCAGTAACGGCATGGGGCGGTCAGATGATTGATGCAGATTTCGGCCCCGCTTTCCTTTTCGACGGTCGAATGCGTCCAGAAGTCCTGCTGGGCATCGGCTTACAGAAACGAATCAAGAAAGCAGGCCCATTTGCCATTGAACTTGAGGCTGACTTTTTCCACCACATTGCCAATCAGCAGCAGGCTGGTGAATTCAACCAAAGCCAGCCCTACGCCGAACTCACTTCCCAAAGCTTTAACGAAGTGATTCTGGGAATCGGAGCACGTTTATGGGTTCAGCCCTGGCTGAGTTTCAGCGTCATTGAAGGCGTCAGCTACAACACCGATGTCAGCCTGTACGAAAAAACCTTCCGCGAGAACAACAGCCAACTCCTGAACTATTTGGGCTTCGAAGTTGAAGCTGCACTATCCCCCGACTTATCACTAGTCGGCAGGATTCACCACCGCTCCGGAGTTTTTGGTCTTTACAACGGAGTCTCGGGGGGCAGCAATGGTTACTTGCTTGGCCTCCGCTACCGCTGGGGAAGGGACATGCCCAAACGTGAGAGCGCTGTCATGCCCCCGCTACCGGCATGTGAAGGACCCGATCGCGCCCAACGCATCAAACCCTCGTCCCTCTCTGACCGCCTCGACTCGATTGCTTTCGGCGATGGAGGTCTTCCGCAGCGCCACGTCTCGATCAACAAGACCACCAAGCAACAATCGATTCCCCCGGCAAAGCAGCAGTCCATGCGCAATGAGGCGATCGCCCAGATCGACCAGCGGATTTCGAACATTGCTTCAAAGGGCAGCTTCAGCATCGAGCAACGCGGAGGAATCAGAACCAAGCGCTCAAATTCTTCAATTCAGGATGAAAACCGCTTTGGAGCAATCCGACCTACTCAACTGAAGATTCGCGGAAAAACTCAGCTTCTTACCGGAACGATTAGTCGCTGGAGAGTTCAAGCCTCAAAGGTCTTAATCACAAAGGATGGCTGGAAAGCTGATCGAATGGGTTTCAGCAACGACCCCTTCACACCGGCGCAAACAAGGATTGATGCAGAGGGTGTTGTCGCCAGGGAACAAGCCAATGGCGACGTGCTGATTTCGGCGCGGCGCAACCGCCTGATCTTCGAAGAGCGATTGCCCATCCCAGTTACGCGTCGACAACGCATAAAAGGAGAGGAAGATGTGGAAAACCGTTGGGTCTTTGGGTTCGACGACAGGGATCGTGACGGCTTCTACGTTGGACGCAATCTCAAGCCGATTCAGCTAAATCGCGATTTCACACTGACTCTAGAGCCCCAGTTCATGGTGCAACGAGCCAACAATGGCGAAACCAGTAGCTATCCAGCACCGGGCAAATCAGCCGACAGTGAACATGTCGACCAGCCCACCACGACTGCTGACCTGTTCGGCCTTGAAGCCAAACTCAGGGGACAGCTCTGGGATTGGGACATCAACCTGAAGAGCGACATAAGCAGTTTCAAACCGCAGAATTTTGCCAACGGCACCCGCTACTGGGGCACTATCGAAAACGATTTCGAGCTGCCCTGGGTCGGGGACGTCACCGCCCGTTTGTTTGGCGCTTATCGCTACCGGACCTGGAATGGCTCCTTGGGAGAAACCAATGTGTACTCAGCACTGGGTGGTTTCATCGAGCAGAGACAGGCCTTCGAATTGGGCAAGTTGAGCAACTCCTATATATGGCGAATCGGTGCAGGTAACTACCAGGCGGACAGCTTCACCAGCACCAATCTCACTGAAACCCTGCGTTCCAACTTCTATGGCTCCCTCACCAGCAGCTATCCGATCTGGCGCGGAGAGACTGCTCCTCTAACCCCGGAGAAGGCATACCGCTACTCACCGGTAGCGATCGTTCCAGGCCTCAGTCTCAACACCAATGTCAACACCCTCCTTTCGGCCTACGGCAATGGCACCAGTCAAAGCACAATCAGCTTGTCGGGGGGCTCTTCTCTCACTCTGGGAACCTTCAGCAAACCCTTTCTTGACTACACCAAGCTTTCGATCAGCGGCGGTATCACCATCAAACAGGGCAGCAGCCCCTTTGATTTCGACCAGGCCATCGACTTGGGCACTCTTGGCATCGGCGTCACCCAACAGATCGCTGGTCCCTTAATCCTTAATGCAGGCTTCGGAGTCAATGTAGATCCAGCTTCCGAGTACTACGGCGACGTAATTCACTCCAACATCGAACTGAGCTGGCAACGACGTAGCTACGACATCGGGCTCTACCTCAATCCCTACGAAGGTATCGCCGGTTTCCGATTCAGACTCCACGACTTTGACTTCAAGGGCACAGGCGTGCCGTTTGTGCCTTACACCCCAACGAACTGGATGGAAACCACCAACACTGATCGACCCTTCTGATCAATCAGCACCCCCGATGATCAGATCGCTGCCAAACAGTGAAGCTCCGGCGTAGCGCATGCCGGAGGTCCGCACGTTCGGTGCATAGGCATTGATCACCTGAGCCTCCCGCAGATCGGCATTGCGCAGGTCCACGCCAGACAGCTCAGCATTGGTGAGGTTGGCTCCCCGCAGGTCAGCACCTTCCAGCAACGCTCCCGTTAGGTCAGCACCTTCCAGATTCGCCTCCCTCAGATCGGCGCCTCGCAGATCACTGCCGCGAAAATCTGCACCGATGAGATGGGCCTGACGGAAATCCGCCTGGCGGAGATCACAGCCAGGACAGCTGCGATCCAACGGATCATGGGGCTGCACCTGAAGCGGAACGGCCCCAGCAGGAACCACACCGGCAACAACAAAAAGCGGCAACAGGGGCAATAACAACCGCGACAGCGAATGGGCCATTGAGATCCAACCTCCGAATGCAACCTCCTATCTCTTTCATAGACACAGGAGTCGCACTTGGCTGTTACTTGGAGGCGAACTGGTTGATGTAGGGCAGTGTTTGCATCAATTCCGCAACCTGGGGGCCATGCTCCAAAAGCTGGGACGTCGCATCCCAACGACCGCTGCGCAGCATGTCGAGAGGACCGGGATCGATCGACACAGGCCAGCTGGACTCCGCTGAGGTCAGTTGCAAACCAGCGAGGTCCAGGCTCCAGGAGCGTTCCGGCTCACGATCCACCTGCGCCTGAATCGCCTTGATCTGCTCCGGGCTTGCCGTTGCACAGGGGATGCCAAGGGCGAGGCAATTGCCGTAAAAGATCTCGGCAAAACTGACCCCAACCACCGCGCGAATTCCCCAGCGCATCAACGCCTGAGGTGCATGCTCACGACTGGAACCGCAGCCGAAATTGCCGTTCACCACCAGGACCGAGGCCCCCTGATAACGGGCCTGATCAAAGGGATGCTCACCGGAGAGTTCGAGACGGTCATCGGCAAACACCTGGTCGCCCAACGCCTCGAAACTGACGCATTTAAGGAATCGTGCCGGAATGATCCGATCCGTGTCGATGTCTTCACCGGGGACAGCAATGGCCGTTCCACTCACCTGTTGAACCGGACCAGTCGGGAAGAGAGCCATCACGATGCGGACGGAGAAATCAAAGTACGGACATCGGTCACACGACCGTTAATGGCAGCTGCGGCCACCATTGCTGGACTCATCAACAACGTCCGGCCACTGGCCGATCCCTGCCGACCCTTGAAATTGCGGTTGCTGGAGCTGGCGCTGATCTGACGACCCTCCAGCCGATCCGGATTCATGGCCAGACACATCGAGCAGCCCGGCTCCCGCCACTCAAAGCCTGCGGCACGGAACACCGCATCCAGCCCTTCAGCTTCAGCAGCCTTCGCCACCTGCTCCGAGCCGGGAACCACAAACGCCTTGATGCCTTCAGCCACCTGGCGCCCACGGGCCACGTCGGCAGCCGCACGCAGATCGCTGAGACGGCCATTGGTGCAGCTGCCGATGAAACAAACATCCACAGGCACCCCAGCGATGGCCGTTCCCGGCTGGAGATCCATGTAGCGGTAGGCCTCCTCCGCAATCGGACGCTCGCCTGGATCCAGTTGATCAAGGCTGGGCACCGTTTCATCGATCCCCAGTCCCTGCCCGGGGGTAATGCCCCAAGTCACCGTGGGTGGAATCGCAGCGGCATCAAATACCACCTCGTCGTCGACCGTTGCGTCGGGATCAGTCGCCAGGGAGCTCCACCAGGCGACAGCGCGGCTCCAGGCGTCACCCTCTGGAGCATGGGGGCGACCTTTCAGATACTCAAAGGTGACCTGATCGGGATTGACGTAACCGCATCGGGCTCCCCCCTCGATCGCCATGTTGCAGAGGGTCATCCGCTCTTCCATCGACAACGCCTCGATGGCAGAGCCGGCGAACTCGTAGGCGTAGCCAACGCCGCCTTTCACACCAAGGTGGCGAATCACATGCAGGATTAGATCCTTCGCCGACACGCCCTCTGCAAGAAGGCCATTCACCTGAATCCGGCGCACCTTGAGCTTGTTCATGGCCAGGCTCTGGCTGGCCAACACATCACGCACCTGACTCGTGCCGATGCCAAAGGCGATCGCCCCGAAAGCGCCATGGGTGGAGGTATGGGAATCACCGCAAGCCACCGTCATGCCCGGCTGGGTTAGGCCCAGCTCCGGGGCAATCACGTGAACGATGCCCTGCCGGCCGCTGCCGATGTTGTTCAGAGGGATGCTGTGCTCCTGGCAGTTCCTTTCCAAGGTGCTGAGCATCTCCTCCGCCAACGGATCGGCGAACGGCCGTTGCTGCGAGGTGGTCGGCACAATGTGGTCCACCGTGGCCACCGTGCGCTCAGGACAGCGCACCGTCAGGCCTTTGTCCTTCAAAGCCGAGAAGGCCTGAGGACTGGTGACCTCATGGATCAGATGCAGACCGACAAACAGTTGGGTGGATCCGCCGGGGAGGTCCGCCACCCGATGCAGGTCCCACACCTTGTCGTAGAGGGTGCCGGAACTCAACAGTTCAGCCGCAAGAACCGTCGACCCTAAACCTGAGCGAGCAAGCGAAGACGCAGACGGTCCAAGCCACGGATCACGCTCATCCTCTGAATGGCCTCCCGACCCCGCCGCTCACCGAAATGCTGCACCCAGGCCTCACAGCCATCGGGACCAGCCAAGGCAAGATGCACCAAGCCCACGGGCTTCTCGGCACTGCCACCGCCAGGGCCGGCGATACCACTGACCGCGATCGCCCAGTCGCAATTCAGGCGCTCCCGGGCTGCCCGAGCCATCGCCTCAACCACAGGCTGGGAAACAGCACCATGGGCAGTAAGCAGATCCTGCGACACCCCAAGCAAAGCCTGCTTCACCGCATTGCTGTAGGCGACGACGCCACCCTGGAACACCGACGAGGAGCCTGGAACAGCCGTGAGAGCTGCCGCCAATCCACCACCGGTGCACGACTCCGCCACCGCTATCGTCTGTTGCCGATGCTTGAGCAGGTCGATCACCACCGACGCCAGGCTGTCCTGATCGACGCCGTAGCAGTTGTTCCCCGTGCGACGGCGCAGCTCAGCTTCCAACGGCACCAACATCTGAGCGGCGGCATCGGCAGTAGGCGCACAGGCCGTGAGGCGCAATTTCACATCTCCGAGGGAGGCATAGGGAGCCACCGTTGGGTTGGCGGACGCCAACAAATCGTCAACGCGCTCAGCCAAATCGGATTCACCAATGCCGCTGAAGCGGAGCTGACGGCTCACATACACACCGGAAGTCCCACCATTGGCTTGAAGCCAGGGGGCGGCCGTTTCCGTCCACATCGCCCGCATTTCCGCAGGCACCCCCGGGAAGGTGAGGATCGTGAAATCAGGTCGGGGCGACCAGATCATTCCCGGTGCCGACCCCTTTGAATTGGGTAGAACCTCCGCTCCACGGGGCAGATAAGCCTGGCTGCGGTTGCTTGGAGCAACCGGCCGGCCACCTGCCGATAACTTCCGCTGAATCTCCAGCCAGAGTTCGGGCCGCTCTTCCAAGGGAGTCTCGAAAGCAGCGGCAAGGGCCTCTGTCGTGAGGTCATCGGGGGTCGGGCCCAAACCTCCGGTCGTCACCAGAACCCTGCAGCGCTGCGATGCCTCGCGCACAGCGGAGATCAAGCGGTCTTTGTTATCGCCAACAACGGTTTGGCGGTAATGCGGCAGCCCCAGACCTGCCAACTGTTCTGCAATCCATCGGGCATTGCCGTTGAGGATGTCACCCAACAACAGCTCTGTGCCCACGCACAGGATTTCAACACCCGATTCAGCCACGCGATTCGCCAAGGGCAGCGGGATCAACAGGGGTGGAGCAAGGGTTGGTATTCATCAGCGCTCGCTCGTGCTGCAACTGGCGACGGCTGATCACCACCGTGGCCACGAGGATGGCCGTAGCCAAAGCCAGCCAGAGGAAGCGCATCTCAGCATTCGCCACCACCAGGGCCAGGGCAGCAAGCCACTGGGTGAAGACGTAGATCAACAGAACCGTGCGCCGATGGCTGAAGCCAGCGCGCAACAGTCGGTGATGGAGGTGACGGCGATCGGGATAGAAGGGAGAACGGCCTTCCCGCAGACGGCCCATGATCACAGCCGACATGTCGGCCAGAGGCAGCGAAAGAATCAGCAGCGGCAGCAGCAGGCTCACCGTCGTGAGCCCCTTGGCAGGTCCAACGATGCTCACGGCAGCGAGGGTGAATCCCAGGAAGTAGGAGCCCCCATCCCCCATGAAGATGCGGGCGGGGTTGAAGTTGTGCCGCAGGAAGCCGAGGCAGCAGCCCGCCAGCGCGGCCGCGAGGAATCCAGCGGCCACCTGATGCAGCGAAAAGCTGACGGACACCAGCCCGACAGCGGCAATGCCAGCCACTCCAGCAGCAAGGCCATCGAGGCCATCCAGCCAGTTGATGGCGTTGGTGATTCCCACCAGCCAAACAACAGTGGCCAGCAGGCTGAAGGTGTCGGGCAGAGCAATCGGACCGGCTGAAGCGGTGAGCCAGGGAAGATCGATCGCTCCAATCCGAACGCCCTGGCTCCACACCGCACAAGCCACGGCGACCTGTCCAGCCAACCGCGGCCAGGGGGAGAGCGCGAAGAGGTCGTCCGCCAGGCCGATCAGAAAAAAGCAGAGCGAACCGGCCAGGGTGCTCCAGATCAGTTGATCCCTGGCCGGGGCCAGCAAGCCAAACCCCCCCACGGACCACACTGCCGCCAAAGCCAGGGCAAAACCCAAGACCATGGCAATGCCCCCCAGCCTCACCATTGGGGTGATGTGCTGCTTGCGCTCATCCGGTTGATCGGTCAACCCGAAGCGCAAACCCAGCCGGCGCACTTGGGGCACCAGCACCATGGTGGTCACCGCGGCCAAGAGAAAGCTGACCGAGGCGAGCGCAATAGGGCTGGCCAAGAGATTCACGCAGGCTCCAGAAAAGAGACGATCCCCCGGTCAGAAGGGGTAGTTTCAATCCTAAGTAGCCTGCAACCGTTCAACCAGGCACCAACAAGGCCCGTTCGAGAGCCAAGGCCGAACCTCAGGCCAGAACCGGCTGCTTTCTATCGGCATAGAGAGGGAAGCGCTCACAGAGTGCGGCCACCCGGTCGAGGCAACGCTGGCGAATCGCATCATCCTCAGGATTAAGAAGACGATCGGCGATCGCATCAGCAACCTCCCGGAAGGCCTGTGCATCAAAACCACGGGTGGTGAGTGCGGCTGTTCCCAGCCGCAGGCCACTGGTGACGAAGGGCGATTCGGGGTCGAAGGGGACGGTGTTCTTATTCGCAGTGATGTGCACATCACTCACCAACAGATCAGCCACTTTCCCCGTCATGCCGATGCCACGCAGATCCAACAGCACCACGTGGTTGTCGGTGCCGCCGCTGACAACATCGATGCCGCGGGTGATCAGCTGTTCGGCGAGGGCTGCCGCATTGGCAACCACCTGTTGGCTGTAGGCCTTGAACGAAGGCTGTAACGCTTCACCGAAGGCCACGGCCTTGGCAGCAATCACGTGCTCCAAGGGGCCACCCTGACTGCCAGGGAACACCGCCTTGTCGAATTTCTTGGCGAACTCAGCATCGCGGCAGAGAATCAGGCCACCGCGGGGGCCGCGCAGGGTCTTGTGGGTGGTGGTGGTCACCACATCGCAATGGGGCACCGGGCTGGGGTGCACACCAGCGGCAACGAGGCCGGCGATGTGGGCCATATCGGCCAGCAGATAGGCACCCACTTCATCAGCGATGGCGCGGAAGGCTGCGAAGTCGATGGTGCGTGGATATGCGGAATAGCCACAAACAATCAGCTTCGGCTTGTGCTCCAAAGCCAGCTGGCGGATCGCCTCCATGTCCAAGCGTTGGGTCTCCTTGTCGACGCCGTACTGGACGACGTTGAACCACTTTCCGCTGACGTTGACTGGAGAACCATGAGTTAGATGCCCGCCATGGGACAGATCGAGCCCCATGATCGTGTCGCCGGGCTGCAGCAGAGCCAGGAAAACGGCGAAGTTGGCCTGGGCACCGCTGTGGGGCTGCACATTGGCCCAAGCGGCACCGAACAACTGCTTGGCCCGCTCGATGGCCAACTCCTCAATGGCGTCAACGTGCTCACAACCGCCGTAATACCGCTTGCTGGGCAGACCCTCGGCGTACTTGTTGGTGAGTACGGAACCCTGGGCCTGCATCACCGCACGGGAGGCAAAGTTCTCCGATGCGATGAGTTCCAGGTGGGTTTCCTGACGCTGCCGTTCTTGATTGATGAACGCGGAAATATCCGGATCCGACTGAGCCAGATCAGCGTCGATGGCGCGTCCAGAGGCCTGGCCCATGAAATGTCAGTAAAGCTTTGTCCAATCGTAAGAAATCGCAGCGATCAGCCCGGCCGATCACCCAAAAAAAAACTGCCCTTGGGGGCAGTTGAAACGCGCCTGGAGAGATTCGAACTCCCGACCCTCTGATCCGTAGTCAGATGCTCTAATCCGCTGAGCTACAAGCGCTTACGCTGAACTATCAGACCCCATAGAGGGTCCGCTCGTCAACTGGGGGCGGGCCGCGTCAGGATTCAGGTGTTTCTGAGCCCGAGCAATGCCGATCCGCTGGTATGGCCCCGCTAACCCTGAGGATCCGACTTATCGGCATTTCGAGCGCATCGTGAACCTATGCCTGCACGGCGGCGTGTTCGCCGCCGTGAACAGCGGCAGCTGGTTTCTGCAAGAGATGCGCCACCCCTTCCCCGGCGGGAGCCTGACCTGGATCACCAGCCTCTGGGCAACCCTTTGGCTGGGCCAATTGATTTGGGTGATTCTTCAACGCCCCAAGCCGGAGGAATAAAGCCAGCATGGATGCAATCCTTTCAGCGATCCTCCTGGGCTGATGTCCCTCTCCGCCAGCGACCTACAGGACCTTCAGAGTGCTTTGGCTGACCGCCTTTACGTTCAGATCAGCGGCTGGCATCTGTACCTCGGCGATGCTGACCTGGCTTCAGCCTTGGCGATCGAATGCAGTGCCCGCATCAATCAAGGCGCTGATGTGGCAGCTCGACAGGCCCTCGACGCCGTCAAGGTGCCGCTTGCAGGAGGCGCCAGTCAGCTCCCCCTCTCCAAGCTGATTCCCCCAGCCCAGCTGAGGGATCTTGAAGAGATCCTCGAGCAGTACTGCGGATAAAGTTGCAATCCATCCGCCGGGGTTGGTGTGCTGATCATTGAAGTCACCAACTCGAGAGATGTGGTGCGCCAACGCATCGGCCGACTGGGTGAACGGCTAATCGGACGGGTTGTGGATGCAGAGGCTCAAGTTGAAAAAGCCCTGATTCAGGAACTGGAAACCGCTTTTAAAGAGTTCGGCATCGAGGCCCGGATTGTGTCTGTTCAAGGCCCGCAACTCGTCGGTCGCGAGCAGCTTGAACTGCCCATCCAGGTTCGTGAAGAGCGCGATGTTCGTCTCAGCGAGCCCTGAATCGACCCAAAACCAACTGCGTGATCTCACGCACCTCAGGCACCTGGAGTTGTGCACCGATCAAGGCGAACAGCGCCAAACCCAGCAGACCAGGGGCAGACACCTGAAGCAGCAGCCCCCCCAGCCCCTCGGACCAGGGCACGACGGTTACCAGAATTCCCGCGCCTCCCGCTGCCAGCACACCGGCGATGGCCAGCCGCAACAGGTCCATCCCCCAGCGCCGCAGTGGCAGCGCTGAAATCCGTTGCTGCAGTGCCAACAACAAGGCAAGGCAGGTAAACAGGTTGATCGCAACCGTCGCGAGCACCAGCCCAGGTGCACCGAAATTGAATGGCGACTGATTCCCCCAAGGGGTCGGGCCACCCACCAGCAGCCAATCAAAAAAAACGTTCAGACCAATCCCCGCCAACGAGAGACGAAATGGCGTCGTCCCATCACCGAGGGCATAGAAGACACGCACCAGCACATCCCGTCCGAGGTAGGCCGGCATGCCCAGGCCGTAGGCCATCAATAGGCCCGTCACCAGCTGGGCGGCGGACGCATCGAAGGCACCACGCTCGTACACAAGGGCCACGATGGGACCGCCCAATGCAACGAACAGTCCCCCCAGAGGAATCATTGATGCGGCAGAGAGCATCAACCCCTGCCGAATCCTTTCGATCAGCTGCGCACGATCCGACGGCGCCGTGAGCCTGGCGAAGGTGGGCAGCAAGGGCACCAGCAATGCATTCGAGATCAAGCCCAGGGGCGTTTGCACCAGCAAATTGGCGTACCCCAAACCTGCCGCCGCACCAATGATGCCGGAGGCGAAAAACAGATCCGTGAACACATTGACCTGCAGCATCCCGGACGACAGCGTCGCCGGGCCCATCACACGCCAGACCTCGCGCACCCCCGGGTGCCGCCAATCCCAGACCAGTTGAAAACGGGCCAACCCCTGACGGATCAACGCTGGCAGCTGGATCAACCACTGGAGCATGGCCCCAACCAACGTGGCCAAGGCCAGCACCACACCCCCGCTCATGGCCGTGGACGGCAAGGCGATGTCAGCGCCGAGCTGCCACCAGAGCAGTCCCACCCCAACGATCAAGGCACCGCTGGACATCAGCGGGGAAATCGCCGGAATCCAGAATTCGTCTGCAGCATTGAGGGAGCCAAAGCCCAGCCCAATCAGCCCGGCCAGCAGGGCCATCGGTGCCATCACCTGCAGCTGGACCCGAGCGATGGCGTGAAGCTCGGGGGCAAGGCCAGGACCCACCAAGGTGATGAGGGGATCCGCCGCCAGCACCAAAACGATGGTGACCACCAGCAACAGTGCGCTGACGCTGGTGTTGAGCGCCGCAAGGATACGAGCTCCTTCGGCCCGTGGGCGACGACTCAGCACACTGACCATGGCGCTGTGGAAGGGGCCATTAATGCCCCCGAGCAGGATCAGCAGAAATCCAGGCAGCACATAGGCGTAGTTGTAGGCGTCATAGGCCGCGCCAACCCCGAAGGCCGCCGCAATCACCAGCTGCCGAATCAGGCCACCCACCTTGCTCAGCAGGGTTCCGAGGGTCACCACCAGTGCGATCCCCTTCAGTGAACGCGCCATTCGCCCCACAGCATTGGGCGCATTGTGGAGGCACCACGCGAGACCATGGGCCAATCTCGGCTGATGCCATGACTGGCCTTCCCTCTCCGGGCGATGCCCTGCTGCGCTTTGAACCTTTAACGGAGGGCGTGCTGCTGAAGCGCTACAAACGCTTCCTGGCCGATGTGGAGCTGAGCAGCGGCGAGAACGTCACCGCCCACTGCGCCAACACCGGACCGATGACCGGG
Source organism: Synechococcus sp. MU1643 (assembly GCF_020514095.1). Classification (NCBI taxonomy): domain Bacteria; kingdom Bacillati; phylum Cyanobacteriota; class Cyanophyceae; order Synechococcales; family Synechococcaceae; genus Synechococcus; species Synechococcus sp. MU1643. The sequence goes on from NZ_VTKY01000006.1 coordinate 51,493, forward strand.
GTCTTGATCCCTGGCCAACGGGTGCGTCTGCGTCACGCACCCTCCCCCAAACGCAAGCTGGCCTGGACCTGGGAGCAAGCCGAAGTGCCAGGCGCCGATGGCAAGCCTTGCTGGGTTGGCATCAACACGGCCCTACCCAACCTCCTGATTCGCGCAACGATTGAAGCGGGGTGCCTGGAGGCCCAACTCGGCGCCATTGCGGGGATCCGCGCTGAGGTGGCCTACGGCACCAACAAACGCAGCCGGATCGATCTCCTGCTGACGCCAGCAGAGCAGAACCCCGATCAACGACCGATCTATCTGGAGGTGAAGAACACCACCTGGACCGACGGCAAAACGGCCCTGTTCCCCGACACGGTGACCGAACGGGGGCAAAAGCATTTGATTGAGATGATGGGCGTGGTTCCGGAGGCGCGGGCGTTGCTCGTGCCATGCCTCAGCCGCTCGGATGTGAATGCTTTTGCACCGGGCGATAGCGCCGATCCGCGCTACGGGGAGCTGTTTCGCCAGGCGACCAAGAGCGGGGTGGAAGTTCTGCCTTGCTGTTTCAGCTTCAGCGCCGATGCGGTGCACTGGCAGGGGACGCGCCTAGTCAACCTAGATTGATTTTCTGTAGCAGATCGAACATAGAAAGTTGAGATTGACATGCAGCGTGGACTTGTTCGCCTAGTTACAACTGGGCGTGTCACGCAGCTCTGCACCCTCGTTCATGACAACTGCATTCCACGCGCCACCGCAAAAGCGGCGCAAAACCCTTCAGGAGGCCAGCCTCCTGGAAGGCCCGATGCTTCTTCTAAAGAGCATCCGGGGCTTCAGTTCCAACCGCGCCATGACCTGGCTTGCCTGTGCGCCCCTGGCGCTTATGGGCCTTGGCATCTTCACGCTGTCGGCCAAAGCCGAAGAGCTGCCTGAGCTCTCCGCAGCTTTCCTGGCCAACAACCTCTGGCTTCTGGTCGCCACCATCCTGGTGATCTTCATGAATGCCGGCTTCGCCATGGTCGAAGCCGGCATGTGCCGGCAAAAGAATGCCGTCAATATCCTCTCCAAGAACCTGTTTGTGTTCGCCCTTGCGGTGACCGCCTACTGGTTCGTGGGCTACTCCTTCATGTACGGCGATTCCGTCATCGACGGTTGGCTGTATTTCGCAGGCTTCTTCTTCGATCCAACCGTCACCGCTGAGACCATCAGCGATGCTGGCCTGGTTCCCACCGTTGATTTCCTGTTCCAGGCGGCCTTCGCCGGAACCGCCGCCACGATCGTTTCTGGTCTTGTGGCTGAGCGGATCAAGTTCGGCGAATTCGTGATCTTCGCCCTGGTCCTCACCGCCTTCATCTACCCAGTTGCTGGCAGCTGGGAATGGAACGGTGGCTGGCTCAACAGTGTTGGCAGCGTCGAATTCATCGACTTCGCTGGTTCCTCGATCGTGCACTCCGTCGGCGCTTGGGCCGGCCTCGTCGGGGCCATGCTGCTCGGACCCCGCATCGGCAAGTACGTCGATGGCAAGGTTCAGGCCATTCCTGGACACAACATGTCCATCGCCACCCTTGGCGCTCTGATCCTCTGGATCGGCTGGTACGGCTTCAACCCGGGCTCCCAGCTGGCCATGGACCAGTGGGTTCCCTACGTGGCCGTCACCACCACCCTCGGCGCAGCCGGCGGTGCCATCGGCGCCACGGTGATCTCCACGATCACATCCAAGAAGCCTGATCTCACCATGATCATCAACGGCATCCTGGCCGGCCTGGTGAGCGTGACTGCCGGTTGCGGCAACCTCACCCTGACGGGTTCCTGGGTGGCTGGCCTGGTGGGCGGCATCATCGTCGTCTTCTCCGTTGCCGCTCTCGATGCCGCAGGCATTGACGACCCCGTCGGCGCCTTCTCCGTGCACGGTGTGTGCGGCGTGTGGGGCACGATCGTGATAGGTCTCTGGGGCTACGACGTCCAGGGCGATGGCTCCGGCCTCGGCCTTCTGGTCGGCGGTGGCGTTGAGCAGCTCGGCATCCAAGCCCTGGGTGCAGCTGCCTACGCCATCTGGACCGTTGTCACCTGCTTCATCGCCTGGCAGATCATCGGCTCCCTCTTCGGTGGCATCCGCGTCACCGAACAGGAAGAGTCCGAAGGTCTGGACATTGGCGAACACGGCATGGAGGCCTACGCCGGTTTCTCCACCACCAACAACTGATTCCTCTTCGGCTCAGTTGCTGATCTCAAGCCCGGCCAGGTGGCCGGGCTTTTTTGCTGCCTGAAGAAGCGCTTCAGGCCACATAGAGTTGCCCCACTCCAGCGCCCTCCATGGACACCCACGCCTTCAAGCGCTCCCTCCATCATTCCGAGCGTTACAACCGGCGAGGCTTCGGGCGTGCCGAGGAAGTGGCGGAAAGCCTTGAGCAGGCTTACCAAAGCGGCCTGATCGGCACGATCAGGGACAACGGCTACCGACTGGAACACGGCAGGCTCGACGTGCGCCTGGCGGAAGCCTTCGGGTTCTGCTGGGGTGTTGAACGGGCCGTGGCGATGGCCTACGAAACCCGCAAGCACTACCCAAGCGAGCGCCTCTGGATCACGAACGAGATCATCCACAACCCCTCAGTGAACGATCACCTCAGGGGAATGGATGTGCAGTTCATCCCTGTCGAACAGGGGGTGAAGGACTTCTCAGGTGTCACCTCCGGCGATGTGGTGATCCTGCCGGCCTTTGGTGCCACCGTTCAGGAAATGCAGCTGCTGAATGAACGGGGCTGCCACATCGTTGATACGACCTGTCCCTGGGTCTCCAAGGTGTGGAACACCGTGGAGAAACACAAAAAGCACACCTTCAGCTCGATCATTCACGGCAAGGTGAAGCACGAGGAAACACTGGCCACCAGCTCATTTGCCGGCACATATCTGGTGGTGCTCGATCTGGAGGAAGCCCAGTACGTCGCCGATTACATCCTCGGCAAAGGTGACCGTGATGAGTTCATCAAACGCTTTGCCAAAGCTTGCTCTCCAGGGTTCGATCCCGATCGGGACCTCGAACGTCTGGGCGTGGCCAACCAGACCACAATGCTGAAGAGCGAAACGGAAGAAATCGGACGCTTGTTCGAACGCACGATGTTGAGCAAATACGGTCCAACTCAGCTCAACGACCACTTCCTGGCCTTCAACACCATTTGCGACGCCACTCAGGAGCGTCAGGACGCCATGTTCTCCCTAGTGGATGAACCGCTGGACCTCATGGTGGTGATCGGTGGTTTCAACTCGTCCAACACCACCCACCTGCAGGAAATTGCCGTCAGCCGCGGCATTCGCTCCTTCCACATCGACACGCCCGAGCGCATTGACGTGGGCAGCAATTCGATCGAGCACAAACCACTGGCAGCAGAACTCTGTCGTGAAGGTGATTTCCTGCCTGAGGGGCCCGTTCGGGTGGGCATCACCTCCGGTGCCTCAACGCCGGATCGGGCGGTGGAAGAGGTGATCGAAAAACTGATGCAATTGAGCGAAAACTGAACCGCAGAGAGCTTTACATTAGTACATCTTTAATCCGCCCTTCGCCGGCAGCTCCCCATCCGTGACGGTCTTGTCGCCCACTGAAACCGACAATCAGCTTCACGGTGCAGACCCGCAGGTGCGCTGCTACAGCAGCCACTTCGAGGATTCAATGCAGATGCTGGCGCCCCAAGAGGTGGTAACGCGCTACCTAGATAACCATCAGAGCTGGTTTGAACGTTGCGCCAGCCCGATGCAGGTCGAGGCCATCGATCGGCAGTCCTACAGCTTGACCCTGGGGCGGTTCGGCAACTTTGGCTTCGAAGTGGAGCCCACGATCGCTCTACGACTGCTGCCGCAGCAGGAAGGGATTTACCGGATCGAAACCATGCGGACCGTGCCACAGTCGCTCGCCCAGCGCCATCACTACGACGTCGACTTCCGCGCGGGGATGCGCCTAATCCCCGAACAGGAGCACACCTCCGTCCAATGGGACCTGGATCTCAAGGTCTGGATCCGTCTGCCCAAGGTGATCACCATGCTCCCGGATCAATTGGTCCAAAGCAGTGGTGATCATTTGCTCAAGCAGATTGTCCGCCAGATTTCGCGAAGGCTGACCTGGAAGGTCCAGGAAGATTTCCATGCCGCCCATGGCTTGAGCTGCCCACCCCGTAAGCGAGCAGCCTTCTGAAGGATCTTCAGCGGTTGGTCCAGATCTTGTTGACGATCTCCATGCCGCTGAAGGCCTGCCAGAGGAACAGCGTGAGCATGCCCATGTTCAGGCCCACATGAGCCTTGCGCGCGATCACATTGCCCCGCTGCATCAAGGGTGAGAGCGACGCGGCAACAGCAATCATTCCGGTCATCGCCAGACCCACCAAAAGGTGCGGACCGACGAACAACTTGCCATTGTTCAGATAGGTGACCGCCATGCCACCCAGCGTGCCGAGGGTCATCACAGCCAGCAGGATGCTGCCCCAGAGGTAATGGCGCTGGGCGAACTTCTTCGGCACCAGCTCTTTGCGCTGTTCTGCGGTGCCGGTGCGGGTTTTCTTGACCTTGATCCCCAGGTACAGAGCCCAACCACCAACGGCGAGCAGGCCCCACTCCGATAGGGGGTGAGCGAAATTGAGGCTGAAGGGGAGGGTGGCGAGCATTGAAGGCGACTCTTCAGTGTCGCGAGGCTAGGGGGCCGGCGGCCCCCACCAGCGTCAGTGAAGAAAATGGCGGCGCCCCGTGAGCTGCATCGCCAGGCCAAGCTCATCGCAGGCCTTGATCGAATCGCCATCGCGCATGCTCCCTCCGGGATGAATCACGGCGGTGATGCCGTGGCTGGCAGCCAGACGCACCGTGTCGTCAAACGGGAAGAAGCCATCACTGGCCAGAACGGCTCCCTGGGCTTTCTCACCTGCCGCCTCCAGTGCAATCCGGGCTGAGCCCACGCGATTCATCTGCCCGGCACCCACGCCAAGGCTCTGCCCATCCCTGGCCACAACGATGGCGTTGGAACGAACATGACGCACCAGACACCAGGCAAATTCGAGGTCCAGCTTTTCCTGCGGTGTTGGCGGCCGCTGGCTGGCCACGGTCCAGTCGGCCGGCGTGATCACCTGATCATCAAGATCTTGAACCAGGAGACCGCCAAGGATGCTCCGCACGTGATCGGGGCCTGCCGCATCAATGGCCTGGGGAGCCAGCTCCAACAGGCGCAGATTGGCTTTGGCCACCAGCACCTCCCGCGCCTCGGGCGTGAAGCCCGGTGCGACGACACATTCCAGGAACAGGCTGGTGAGCTCACGGGCCGCCGTGGCTTCCACCACACCATTCATGGCAATGATTCCACCGAAGGCACTCACCCGATCGGCATCCAGGGCCCGCGTCAGTGCTGCAGGAATCGAAGCTCCGATCGCCACACCGCAGGGATTGGTGTGCTTGACGACCACAGCAGCAGGTTGCAACGCCGGTGCGGAGCCGTCGACTCCATAGCCGAACTCCCGCACCGTGGCGAGGGCAGCCTCGAGATCCAAAAGGTTGTTGGTGCTCAGCTCCTTGCCCTGCAGCTGAATGGCGCCACCCCAACCCTGTTTGGGATGGCTGAACCAGCGCGCTTTTTGGTGGGGATTTTCGCCATACCGCAGGGTCTGCCGCAATGGCACCGCCTCCAACCAAGGGCTGTCTTCCGCGGCGTTTTGCTCGATCATCCAGCGGCTGATCACGGTGTCGTACGACGCGGTGTGCTGGAACGCTTCAAGGGCGAGTTGACGCCGCAGTTCTGAAGGCACGCTCCCGCCCGTCTCCGCCAGAGCGGTCAACAGACGTTCGTATTGGTCAGGGCTGGTAAGAACAGCCACATCGGCATGGTTTTTGGCGGCCGCCCGCACCATGGCGGGGCCACCGATGTCGATGTTCTCGATCGCCTGATCCCAGGTGACGTCAGGCCGAGCAATCGTTTCGCGGAAGGGATAAAGGTTGACCACCACCACATCGATGGGGGCAATGTTCTGCTGCTTAAGATCGGCTTGGTGGGATGCCTCACCCCGCTTGGCCAAAATTCCGCCATGCACCCTTGGATGGAGCGTTTTCACACGACCGCCAAGAATTTCTGGGGCCCCGGTGTGCTCCGACACACGGGTCACTGGGAGACCGGCCTGCTCGAGCACCTTGGCCGTGCCCCCACTGGAGAGCAGCTGATAGCCATGGGTCCGATGTAGGGCCTCCGCCAGGGGCACCAGCCCGGACTTATCGGAAACACTCAGCAGAGCGACAGGAGCCATCAAAGGGTCGTGACTGGGTCGTGAGCCAACCTACGCAGCAGTGATGTTGATGCCGTATGGATGGCCGGCTTGTACTGCTCCACGGCTGGGGAGCCAATGGAGAGGATCTCAAGCCCCTGGGCGATCGCGTAGCGCGCGAGTGCTCAAAAAACCTTGATGTGGTGTGCCTTGAGGCCCCTGAACTCCATCCCGACCAACCTGGAGGACGCCAGTGGTATGGCCTGTTCCCGGCCCAGTGGGACGCCGTACCCGCGGCCGTTGAGCGCCTCAAGGCTCAACTTCAGAGCCTGAACAGTGAAGGCCTTGGACTCGAACGGACGGTGGTGTTCGGCTTTTCGCAGGGAGGTGCAATGGCTTTGGAAAGCGGCTGCGTCCTACCCATCGCAGGGCTGATCAGCTGCAGCGGCTATCCACACCCGAACTGGGCTCCACCCCAGCAACACCCGCCTGTGTTGCTGATGCATGGTTCAGACGATCCGATAGTGCCGTTCCAGGCAATGCCAGCGATCGCTTCGCAGTTGCAGCCCGATCGCTGTCAGACACTTCCATTCAAAAACGGCCACACAATCCCGGATGAGACGGTGCAGCCGATCCTGTTGTTTATCGAACGTGTTCTGGAGAACGCATAATCAAACGAAGGCGTATTCGTACTCCTCCATTTCCTCCCAATCATCAGCTCCAAGCTCGAGGCCTTCAAAGAGCTTGTCTTCACCGATGGAATCAACAATCGTGCGCAATGAGGGGAAGAGAAAGTGATTCTCTTCGGCGTATTGGGCGCTGAACAGACCCTTCTCACCCCAGAAGAAACGGTCGGTGGTGTGCTCGTTGCGGCGCACGTTCAGCAGAGCTGGAGGCACCATGGCCGCTTCTGCGATGTAGCGGCGAGCAGCCGTAACAGGCTTGTACTCACCGGTCTCAAGGTGATGGGTTGGCACATGGGCCAGGACCCGCTGACCTGCCAGACGACGACGGCTAATACGCTTGCGCTTCTTGGACATGGAAGGGCTCCGGTACGAAAGGAAGAACGGGGTGGAGATCGTCAGAACGAATAGGTGCCGTCGGCGCGAAAACGCCAGACGCAAGGGGAGCGTCAAGGCAATTGCAGACACACCACAATCACCGGCAGGACACCAACACCCAAGCGGGAACCAGCGAAGGACACTGCAACCTCTGCTGTAGCTTTGGTTGCCAAGCAATTGCAACCTTTGTGAGAGCTGGCGGACGCCTGTTCATGTTGAACAGCGTCTCGGTCGATAAGAGGATCTTAAGACTTTTCCCAGATTTTTCAAGTCCCCCTTGCGCAGGCTTGCCCAAGCACCTGAATTGATCGTCTGGAACTGATGCAGCTCACCGATCGATTCTTAGATTTCACCGATCAACAGCTGGCTGATCTGACCGCCGAAGAAGGCATTCAGCATCTGGGGCTGTACGTCAGTGCGCCTCCCAATCAGCAAGGCCCGCCCTTGCTGCTGATCCGGCAATGGTCTGCCAATAAACGATCTCTTCCCCCTGCCGACGCAGACCCGAACCTGCGCCTGCCGCACGAGAGTCGGCGTTGGTATCCCCTCCAGGATGCAGGCCTGATCCTGGGAGCGCTGCGCGCCGATCTGGATCCGCGACGGAGTTGGACGATGACCCTGGACCAACGGATGCGACGCAGTGCTGCCGCCATCAGCCACGCCCTAGGGCGAGACCTGGAATGCCTGCAACTGCACCAGGAACTCAGCCAACAAAACGATCAACTGCGCACCCTCGTGCATCAGTTGCGCAATCCACTGGCGGCCCTACGCACCTATGCCCAACTGCTGCTGCGGCGGCTTGAAGCAGACAGCTCCCACCGTGCACTTGTCGAGGGAATGCTCTCTGAGCAACGCCAACTCGGCCAGTACATCGACGTGCTCGATGGCCTCGGGCAGCAACGTCTCCCGCAACAAGAGCCCCTTGGCCCCACCTTGTTGCCCCCCGGCCCTGCCGAAGGTGAGGCAACCATGCAAACCCTGCTGATGCCTCTGCTGGAGCGGGCGGAAGCGACAGCAAGCCTGCAGGGCCGCCCCTGGCAGGGTCCGGACCTGTGGCCCCAGTGGATTCATCAACCATCCCAGGATGGAACGATCGCAGAGATCGTCGCCAACCTCCTTGAAAATGCCTTCCGCTACAGCCCAGCGGGATGCATCGTGGGCCTGTGCCTATTGCCCGATGGGCTCTGCGTCTGGGACGACGGGCCGCCGATCCCCCTGGAGGAGCGCGACCTGATTTTCGAGCGGGGAGCGCGGGGGTCCACCGGACAGGAGCGAGCGGGCACCGGCCTTGGGCTCGCCCTTGCACGCTCCCTGGCAGAGCAGCAGGGCCGCAACCTCACGCTCTGCGTGGAGCCTTCCACGATCGATCCTGATCTGCCCACTCAGGGCAACGCGTTCGTCCTCAACTGGCCGGCAGAAGCAAGGCCAAACCCAACAACGTGATCATCTCGGTGAGCACAAGCACCGCTCCATAACTGTCACCGGTGTGCCCCCCCAGGCGTCGCCCGAGGCTCTGGGCGACCAGGATCGCCACAACCCCACCCAGGACAAGGGGTATGGGCCCCACCCAACCAGCCAACACAACCACCACCAACAACGAGGGCAAGGCGTCCCAGAGCGGTCTGCCGTGATCGCGATGAAACGCAGCCGTTCCATCAGCGCGTAGGTAGTCGAAACGTGCCATGGCCCAGAGCGGTGCCACCCGGGCCCAGAACGCAGCCAGGCAGAGCCCGAGGGGGGCCTGCCCCCCCAGCTGGATTAAGGCCCCAACCTGCAACAGCAGCACCATCACAAGAGCCAGCACGCCACTGGCGCCCACCCGGCTGTCCTCCATCGCCTCGAGCCGCCGCTCCGCTGGAGCCCCGAGGCCATCTGCCGTGTCGATTAAGCCGTCGTGGTGCAACCCACCACTGAGTTGGATGCCAAGAGCCACCACGCAGGGGGCACAGGCAGCCAGAGGCCAACCAAGCCTGGACAAACCGATCCAGAGCAGCCCCTGCAGCGCACCGATTAGTAGCCCCATCCATGGGGCGAAGCGGGCAATGCGCCGAAACGAGGGCTGCGGCCAGGGCCATGCGGGCAGCACTGTGTAGAAGATCCAGGCTCCCGCCAGATCAGAAAGCCAGGGCGGAACGATCCTGGGAATGGCGCGATGGATGCAATCGGCCCTCACCGTAGGGTCATTGCAGGGGGAGATCAGTCGTGTTCGGCTTCGAGATCAACGCGCATTGCGCCAACACATCAGCACGGTGCGGCACCTTTGAGACACCGCATGGGCCGGTGCACACACCACGCTTCATGCCGGTAGGAACCCTGGCCACCATCAAGGGCATCAGCACCGAGCAACTGGGACGCACGGGAGCCCAGATGGTGCTCTCGAACACCTACCACCTGCACTTGCAGCCGGGCGAGGAGATCGTGGCAGCAGCCGGAGGCCTTCACCGGTTCATGGGCTGGGACGGCCCGATGCTCACCGACTCCGGAGGCTTTCAGGTGTTCAGCCTGGGTGACCTTAACAAGATCGATGACCGTGGCGTGGTGTTCCGAAACCCCCGCGATGGACGCACCATCGACATGACCCCGGAACATGCCACCCAAATCCAGATGGCCCTTGGGGCGGATGTGGCCATGGCCTTCGACCAATGCCCGCCCTATCCGGCGACGGAGAACGACGTCAACGATGCCTGTCGCCGCACCCATGCCTGGCTCGAGCGCTGCGTCACCGCCCACACCAGTGAGGATCAGGCGCTGTTCGGCATCGTTCAGGGCGGTTGTTTCCCGCATCTGCGACGGGAGAGTGCCATGGCCGTCTCCTCCTTTGATCTGCCGGGCATCGCCGTCGGTGGAGTCAGCGTCGGTGAGCCCGTGGAAGAGATGCATCGCATCGTGCGGGATGTCACACCCCTGCTCCCCACACAAAAACCGCGGTACCTGATGGGCATCGGCACCTTGCGCGAGATGGCGATCGCCGTAGCCAACGGCATTGATCTGTTCGACTGCGTCTTGCCCACCCGACTCGGCCGTCACGGCACCGCCCTGGTGGGCGGCGAACGCTGGAACCTGCGCAATGCCCGCTTCCGCCACGACCACACCCCCCTGGATCCGAGCTGCTCCTGTGTGGCCTGCACCGGTCACACCCGGGCCTACCTGCATCACCTGATTCGCAGCGAAGAGCTTCTGGGCCTCACCTTGTTGAGCATTCACAACATCACCCATCTGGTGCGTTTCACCTCGGCCATGGCAAAGGCCATTCGCGACGGCTGTTTTTCAGAGGATTTCGCTCCCTGGGAACCAGACTCACAAGCCCATCACACGTGGTAGCGTCCAGCCCAACGCCTTTTTGATGCAAGGGATGGCCGCCTTCACCCTCGACCTGCTGGCACAGCTGCCCGAGGCCTATCAGGCCTTCTCTCCGCTGATCGACATTCTTCCGTTGATCCCGGTCTTCTTCCTGCTGCTGGCCTTCGTTTGGCAGGCCTCGGTGGGCTTCCGCTGAACCTTCAGCCCAACCGGATCACCTTCAGAGCAAACGCTGGCAAAGACAGCATGCGTCGCCAGCGTGACGGCTCCTGAATTAGCCGATACAGCCACTCAACTTGCATCCGGCACATCCATCCGGGGGCACGTTTTTTGACGCCGGCCCAAACGTCAAAACTGCCGCCGACACCCATCCAGAGTCCTGGCTGCCCGGATGCCACGCGTTCCAACCAGGTTTCCTGGCGCGGAACCCCCAGGGCCACCAAAACGAGATCCGGCTTCAAAGCCTTGAGCTGATCCTCAATGCCCGGCCAAGCCTCAGGAGCTTGATAACCATCCACCGCGAGCGCCAGGGTGAGGCCATGGATGCGTTGCGGCAACGCCGCACGCAGCGTTGCCATCACCTCAGGTGATGCGCCCACTAACGCCACATGCCATCGATGGACTGCGGCGTACTCAAGCAAGGTCCAGGCCAGCTCAATTCCCGCCGTTTTAACGACCCGGATCTTCTGACGGCCCAGGGCCCAAACCACTCCCGCTCCATCGGGGATCACCAGATCAGCCGTTCTGATCGCCTTCCCCAGAGCGGCATCGGCCCGAGCCGACATCGTCATCTCAGCGTTCAGGGTGACGATGCGTCCGCCACCCCGCGCATGCAGACCGAGAGCTGCAGCACAAACATCACGGCAGGCATCGACCGGCACGCCTAGCACCTGGCAGCGGCGACGGTCATCGGGAGCGGTGCTGACAGAGTCCATGGCCGTGGGGCTGCGGTGGAGAATTTAGGGGTAGTGATGCATGAGGGCATGGTGTGACGACGACGGAAACCCTTCTGCAGAACCACGCCACAACCCTTCAGCGTCTGGATCAATCCATCCAACGGGTGGTTCTCGATCGGCAGGACCCAATCAGCGGCCTGCTCCCCGCTAGCACCGCCCACACCATCCATGGCAACTATGGCGATGCCTGGGTGCGGGACTGCGTCTATTCGGTGCAATGCGTTTGGGGACTGGCCCTGGCCCACCGTCGTCATCAGGGGCAGAACAGCCTGCGCTCCTGGGAATTGCAGCAGCGGGTGGTGGCCCTCATGCGCGGTCTGATGCGCTCGATGATGCGGCAGGCCGCGAAGGTGGAGCGTTTCAAGGAGAGCCTCAACCCCCTCGACGCCCTTCACGCCAAGTACGACAGCTGCACAGGCGAACCGGTGGTGGCTGACGATGCCTGGGGGCATCTCCAACTCGATGCCACCTCACTGTTCCTGCTGCAGCTGGCGCAGTTAACCAAGGGCGGCTGCGCTGTGGTGCAAAGCCGTGACGAAGTGGATTTCCTCCAAAACCTGGTGCACTACATCGCCAGGGCATACCGCACTCCCGACTACGGGATCTGGGAACGGGGCGACAAAGGTAACCATGGCCTGCCGGAGCGCAATGCCAGCTCAATCGGCATGGCCAAAGCCGCCCTGGAGGCACTCGATGGGCTCGACCTCTACGGCCCCCATGGCGACGGCAGCTGCATCCTGCTGATTCCCCAGGGAGCCATCGTGCGCCTCCGTCGCGCCCTGCAAGGGCTCCTGCCACGGGAATCCGCCAGCAAGGAAGCCGACAGTGCGTGCCTCTCAGTGATTGGTTATCCCGCCTGGGCCGTGGAGGATGCCGCCCTGGTGGAGCGCACCGGTCGGCGGATTCGACGGGAACTCGGTGGGGCCTACGGCTACAAACGCTTCCTCCGGGATGGTCACCAGACGGCGGTGGAAGACGTCAACCGCCTGCACTACGAACCGGAGGAGCTCGCTGCCTTTGAAGGGATCGAGTCGGAGTGGCCGTTGTTTCTGGCCTTCGAACTGGTCACAGCATGCTGTGAAAGGCGCTGGGGCGAAGCCCGGCAGCTGCACAGCCAGCTCAAAACACTTGCCGTTCAACAGGACGGCGAACGTCTCTATCCCGAGCTTTATCAGGTCCCGGCCAGTGCGGTCGATCAGGAACGGATGAATCCAGGCAGCCAAGAGCGGGTGGCCAACACCAACCTGCCGCTGATCTGGACCCAGAGCCTGGTGTGGCTCGGGGAAATGCTGATCGACGATCTGATCCGTCCCGAAGACATTGATCCCTGTGACCGCAGGGAGCCGCAGCCGCTTGGAGCCGAAACCGTTCTCGTGGCGATGGCTGCTCAGACGGATGCCGTGCGCCAGGAGCTGCTGGCTGCAGAGGTGCCGATCGATCCAACCTCAGTGATTTCCGTGCAGTCGTCCGATGAGCTGAAGCAAAGGTTGAAAGCCGCTGGCACCAATCCACGGCTTGAGCTCACTGGGCGCCCCGGGCACCGGGTGGAAACCGAGGACACTGCTCGGGTCTATCGCCAGGACGGCGCCATCAGTGTGTTCACACCGTCGGTGCTGGAAGACGTCAGCAGCTATCTGGCCGATGACCCGGAGGAGCTGCTGGAGACCGTTGTGGACGAGCTGCATCTGCTGCAACGGCACTGGCGCGGCATGGGACGTCCCCTGCTGGTGATCCCCATTCGCGACGCGGCCCTGCAGCAGCATCGCGACGTCATCCTCAAACTGGCCCGGCAACTCGGCAGGGGCGTCATTGAAAGCATCCCCGTCCGCTTGGGCTGCCTCAGTGAGCTGGTGGATCAGGCGCAGGAGGTGCAGCTACCGCCGCTCCAACAGAAACCGATGCAACGGTCCGAGCCACCCCAGCCGCTTCTGCGCGACGCCACCGATCTAAGGGATCTGACCGCCGCAGAGGAGCAGGAGCTGGATGACACTCCAATCGAACAACTGAGCCAGCGCCTCTGGAGCAGTGGGCTGCTGCATGAACAGGCCGAAGTGCTCGAGTTGCTGCATCGGCGCCTCGGCCCCCAGGGGATTCAACGCAGCCCCGAGGGCAATCAGGTGGCCCTACGCACCCTGCTTGAGGAGGTCTATCAACGGGGCTTGCGTTGTGAAGACTGGAATGTGGTGCGGCGCTGTGCTGGCACCATGGGGATGGTGCATCCCCAGTTGGAAGATGCCCTCACCGACCTTCTCGTCCGTCAGAAACAGGTGGTCGTGGGGCGCAACTACACCGGCGACTCCCGGCTTCGTCAACCGATGGACAGTGCCGCCATCGCCGAACGGATTGAAACCACCAGCGGGATCGACGGCCGTGAACGCATGCTCGAACAGGAACTCCTGCTCGCCCTCGACAGCGTGGCTCGGCGGGAGCCAGCTCTGCTGAAGGGCAGCCTCACCCTGCAGCTGGGGCAGCTGTTGCTGCTGCTGACATCAGAGCTGGCCGTGGAGAAAATGCTCAGTCAGGACGAAGCCTTTGAGGCCCTCTGCAGCGAAGCACCCCACGCGATTCGCAAGCGCTTGCGCGCCGTACTCTCCGATGTGGACCATGCCAGAGCAGCCTTGCAACGCGGCGAACAGCTGCACGTGAGCGGCCGGGTGCAGTGGTCAGTGCCTGACCCCTTGGAGGAAACACCAGGGGGTGGGGACTGGCTTCAGCACCGCATCCGCCTGGGGTCCTTCCAGAAAGTCCCCCGCGATTTCTATGCCGGGATCTGGTCGCTGCTGCAGCACTGCCGCGGCCTGGTGATCGGCGACAAGCTGGAACGGCGCAATCGCCTCAACAGCCGCCTCATTCTCGAGAAAACACCGGGGGAGCGCAATTTCGCCGCCCAGGTCGACCATTTGCTCAGTCGGATCAAGGCGCCGGAATACCGCCAACTCTGCAGCGAATGCCTGCTCTCGCTGATGGCCTTCGTCGAAGCCAATCCGGAGGTGCGCTTCGAGGATGACCTGGCCCTCGACGTGGTGATCGGTCATGCCGTCCGGGTGGGCTGGCAACAGAGCCATCCTTCCCTCCGACCGGAGAACTACCCGCAACACAAGGCCCAAGCCTGGGGGCAGTTCTATCGATCCTCACCCGGTGACTGCCGCCGCTGGCAGGTCACGGCGTTACGAGAACTGGCCGAACAGCAAGGGCTGGTCTGATCCGAGCACTAGCACTCAGATCGGTGCGCACAGGGGTGCTCCCGTATCCGGATGTTCAACGGCCTGCTCTATCAGGTCTGCCAGCTTGAGGGCACGCGAGGCCTGAAGGCCATCCACCTCAGGGGTTCCCCGGCCATGCACGCACTGAAGGAAGTGCTCGAGCTCGGCATAGAGCGGTTCGATCGAGGTGGTGCTCACCTCCTCGATGAAGCCGTCATTTCGATACAGCAGCTCACCGTGATCGGCGGAGTACCACTCATGGGCCCGGCGATGGATATGCAGGGTGTGGTTAAGGAAGTCCGTCTCCACCAGGCTCGAACGGCAGTGAGCACTGAGGCTGCGGATTTTGCGGTGGCTCATCTTGCTGGCCGTGAGGCTGGCCACTACACCATTCTCGAAGCCCAACGTGGCGTTGACGTAATCGATCGGGCCTTCGGCACTGCGACCACCGGCAGCGGCAAGCCGCACCACGGGTGCTTTGGCCAGCTCCAGCACGAGGTCGATGTCGTGGATCATCAGATCCAGCACAACGGAGACGTCATTGGCCCGATCGGAATGGGGGCTGTGGCGACGCGCCTCGAGAACCACCACCTCTTCGTTGGCTACCACCTTGGTGAGCTCACGGAAGGCAGGATTGAACCGCTCGATGTGGCCCACCTGCAGCAGACATCCGGCCGCTGAAGCGGCCTCGATCAGCGCGGTGGCTTCGTCCTGACTGGCCGCAATCGGCTTTTCAATCAAAACGTGCACACCCGCACGCAGACAGGCCAGACCGACGGGATGGTGCAACAGCGTGGGAACCGCGATGCAGACGGCTTCCACCTCGGAGAGCATGGCGTTGTAGTCGGCGAACCAGCGGCAGCCGAATTGCTCGGTAGCGAGCTTTCCGCGCTCAGCATCCGGATCCGCGACTCCCACCAGATCGGCATCCCGCAGAAGACTGAGCACCCGAGCGTGGTGCCATCCCATATTGCCGATGCCGATCACCCCGACCTTGACTGGGGCCATAGGGTCGGAAGGCATCAGCACAGGCGGTCGATTAGGGCAAGACTATCGGCCTTCAGTCGGATTCATCCTCTGAGCTGGGGAGAACAAGCCGGACTCGCTCGATCCGCGGCCCTGCCATGGCTGTGATCTCGAACTGAAGGCCGTTGAAATGCAGCCCTTCCCCTGCGGATGGAATGTGCTGGAGCCGCTCCAGCAGGAAGCCCGCCAGGGTGTGATGCTCATCAGCCTCGGGCAGATCGAGATCGAGCTGTCGGTTGAGCTCGAAGATCTCCAGATCTCCGGCCACCAGCCAGGCACCGGGGCAGTCCTTCTCTTCGAGCAGATCCGGTTCGTCGGTCTCACCGGGATCCTCATCACCAACGATTTCTCCAGTGAGATCCGCTGCGGTCACCAGACCCTCGGTGCCGCCGTGCTCATCCACCACCAGCAGAAGCGGTTGACCGCTGCGGATCATCGGCAGCAGCTCCGCCAACGTGCAGGTCTCCAGAACGGGCACCGCAGGCAGGAGGTAGGGCTCGAGCAGCGAATCGGCCTGGAGCTCCCCCCGTGCGATCGGTTCAGCCATCTGACGGAGATCCAGCACGCCGCGCACGTCATCCAGCGACTGGCCGATCACCGGGAAGCGGGCGTGACGGGTGTGATGGACGGCCTCCATCATTTCCGCGAAACGGACCGTGGCCGGCAGGGTGACCATCCCAGAGCGCGGCACCATCACCTCCCGCACCTGGGTGTCCCGCAGGGCAAAGACACCTTCAAGGATGTTTTTCTCGTCAGGGAACAATCCCGTCACCCGACCGGATTCCACCAAGGTTTCCAGCTCTCCAGCTGAAAGGGCTGGCACCAGCACATCCCATTGGGGGGCCAGGCCGAGCAGGCGCATCAGCAGCCCGGCCAGCGCCTCGAGCAGGTTGAGCAGCGGAGCCAGACAGCGCATCACCACCTCCAGCAGCGGCACCAGTCGCAGCGCCGAGGATTCGGGACGGTTCAGCACCCAGGCCTTGGGCAACAAACCAGCCACCAGCGTGGCCAGCAGCACGATGCCTAGGAACAAGGCTGTGTCGCGCCAAGCCACACCCAGAGACCCATCCGACCAGAGCCGCGCCCCTAACCCGCGGCCAGCCCAGCCAAGAGCCACCAGAGCGAGGGTCGAACCCAGTTGAGACACCAGCAAAGCGCGCCGCAGGCGTCGCTGGAGACGCTGAATGGAACGGGCCCCGGCTTGCTCTTCCTCCACCAGCACTTCAACGCGGCTGGGGCGTAGCCGAAGCAGGGCCACCTCTGCAGCCGCGAAGAAGGCCGGCAAAACCAACAGAACAGCCAGCAGAAAAAGCCGCATCAACAGGGAGGAATGGGGGTCGCGAGGATCGAACTCGCCTTAGGCGAATTATGAGTTCGCTGCATTCACCAGATTGCTAGACCCCCTAAACAGAGTGTTACCACGGGGGAGTCGCGTCGGGGAAGTGATCCGCCGTGGGCGCGTCCGGCCAGGCTTCGATGGCTTCGGTGGCCGCCAGGATGCCGTTGAACCCGCTCGAAATGTCCTGGGTTCGCATCGGCAGCGGCGGACTCTGCTCCTCCAGCAGAGCTCCCGTCGTGTTCTGCAGTGCGGACCCATCCCAAATCAGCGACTGGTCAGGGAAGCCGAATCCCATGAACCGGTTCCCCTCGATACCGCCAACCGCAATCCCCAGAACATTGGACAATTGATGCAGAGGGTTCACGCCCCGGGCCATGGGCGAGGTCCAGGTGTAAAAGCGGCGGTTGATGAGCTCACTGGTGGTCTCCGTGGGATGACAAACCGTGACTTCGACGGGAGCGGAACCACTACCGAGCGGAGGCGCCTCAACTCTGGTGGTGCACACCAACGGGCTTGCCATCACCGATGGACCAGCGAGGAGGAGGCTCGAGCGAAAGAACGGCCACAGCAGCACCGGACGAAACAGCTCTAAGCGCAAACTAAGGACATCTGCGAAGCGTGGCCAGTCCCATGTCTGAATCGTCGAGTGTCCCGACTGAGCGCGAGCAACTGCTGAACCGTCTGGCCACCCTGGCCTACCGACGTGGAGACTTCACCCTTGCCTCAGGCCGGAAGAGCGAGCACTACGTGAACTGCAAACCCGTAAGCCTGAGCGGTTCCGGCCTGGCCCTGATCAGCCGGGCGATGCTCGCTCACGTGGAAACCGATGCGGTGGCCGTGGCTGGTCTCACCCTCGGAGCAGACCCACTGGTCAGCGGTGTAGCCATGGCCGCCGCCGATCGAGGTCGGGAGCTTGATGCGCTGATCGTGCGCAAGGAAGCCAAAGGCCACGGCACTGGAGCCTGGCTGGAGGGTCCGCTACCAGCCCCCGGGACCCTGATCACCGTGCTGGAAGACGTTGTCACCACAGGAGGTTCCTCTCTCAAGGCGGTCCGGCAGCTGCGCGACGCCGGTTACAAGGTGAACCGAGTCGTCACCATCGTCGACAGGGAGGAAGGGGGAGACGCCGCCATGACGGCTGACAATCTTGAGTTGATCAGCCTTTACAAGCTGTCTGAGATCGCCGCCTTCACGCCGGCATGAGCAAGTTGTTTTGGGACGCCCAGATCCCCTGGCTGCGGATGAACGGAAGCGGAGCACGCCAGTTTCTTCAGGGGCAGACCAGTGCTGACCTCAACGCACTCCAATCCGGCGAACTGCTTCAGACCTGCTGGCTGACGGCAACGGGACGCTTGCGGGCCGTGCTGGAACTTCGTTTCGATGCAGAGGGGGCCGATGTGGTCGTTCTGGCGGGAGAGGCCTCTGCCGTTCACGCTGGATTCGATCAGGTGATCTTTCCAGCCGATCGGGTTCGCCTCCAACCCCTGGCCCAGTTGCGCCGACTGCAGTCGCTGGAGCCCAACGCTGCAGCCGTGTGGTGCGATCCGGAGGCGGCACTGCCAGAACCCTGGGCATCAGGAGAACCAGCCACCGCGAAGGCTTTGGAGCACTGGCGGCTCCAAAGCGGATTTCCCCCGGGGCCCGGTGAACTCAATGGCGAGACCAACCCCCTGGAACTGGGACTCGTCGCGCAGATCAGCACGGAGAAAGGCTGCTACCTGGGCCAGGAGACCCTGGCCAAACTCATTGGCCAGGCGGGGGTGAAGCAACAATTGCGCTGTTGGAGCTGCCCCAGTCCGCTGGCAGCCGCCACCAAACTCACGCTGGATGGCGAGCGAGCCGGGGTGATTACCAGTGCTCTCGAATGCGACGGCACTTGGCTTGGGCTGGCCCTGGTGCGACGCCAATGCCTGGCCAGTCCAACGCTGGAGGGACCCAACAGAGAACAACTCCAGATCCGCAAACCTTGGGCTTTTCAGGATCCCGACGCCTGATCTTGTGCAAGCAACCAAGCGGCAACGGCCCAGGTGGCCAGACAGTCGTCACGGTTGTAATCAAAGATCCAACGCAGGCCGTGACTGTTGCCGCGTCGACCAGGTCCCTCGCCCTGCCACTGCCGCCACCAAAGCAGGGCGCGGGCGCCGTCCACACCTGCCTGACTCCAGTGAAACCCCCGCCAACCGGCCACGGCCTTGAGGCCATAACTGGCCAGGGGCAGGCGCCAGTGATGCCGCACCCGGGCATGCACATCCACCAACCGCTGACGAAGCTGCAGCACCTCGGCCTCAGCGGCACCCTGCCGCTCGGCCATACGCCTCAAGGCCAGGCTTTCTGTCTCCCCGTAATGAAGGATCGGCCAACCCCGATAGCGATTTAGCAACCGTTGCAAACGGAGCCAGCATCTGGCTTCACCGTGCTCCGCCAAGGCCAGGATCGGGTGGTACGCCACTGTCTCCAGATCCCAGTCCCCGCTTTCGCTTCTGGGCAATACCAGGAAACCGTGAAGGAAATCGTGACGGGCGTCGGGATCTGATTCGATGTCGTAAAGCAGCACACCCTGGCAGTCCTGCAGTTCCGGAAGCACCGGTGCGGCGTCCAAACGGTCCACCCGTCCATCGCGCTGCGCCCGGGCCTGGGCCACCAGGGATGCGGCCACCTCACCGTGCTGATCCCCAAAGCGTTGCAGCCGCTCGGCGAGCTGCAACGGATCAGCCGCGGCCAGATCGGAGAGGCCGCGAATCCCAAGCTCCAGCAACATCTCGCGCCGCTTGGCCCCGATGCCGCTGACCTCACTCAAATGCCCTTCCTCATCCGCCACGGCATTGCAGGCCAGCCGCCAGCTGCAAAGTGAGCACTTGCGCCGGTCGGCGGCCAGAGGAGGCGGGTCGGGCCGCTCGAGATCAACACTCAGTTTCCGCAGCGCTTCGGACAACTGTCGGCGCAGGCCACTGGAGAGATTCAGCCGCTCCTGTTCCAAGCGCCGGCCGCCACCGCCGAGGACCAGCATGGACGGGACTTCACCCTGCTGCTCCTGCTCAAGCAGCAGAGCCATCAGCGCCAGAGGCAATTGATGTTCCCGGGTGGTGCGGCGGCCCTGACGGGCGAGCACGGGTTGATAGGCGAAGTCGCCCCAGCGGCTCTGGCCTTTGACCCGCCGCAGCAGTGGAGGATGCGCCTCCAAACGCTCACCGGATGAGCCAAACCCCTTCAGGCGCAGACCCACCACGGCCTCGGCACCTGCAGCACAGGCGGCGAGGCCATGGCCTGGCTTACGGGGCATCAAAGCCACAAAACTGCGCTGCTGGTCGTCCAGCAGCAGATTGCGATGGGCCGTCCAGCGCCGCTCGGC
Organism: Synechococcus sp. MU1643; assembly: GCF_020514095.1. Taxonomy (NCBI): domain Bacteria; kingdom Bacillati; phylum Cyanobacteriota; class Cyanophyceae; order Synechococcales; family Synechococcaceae; genus Synechococcus; species Synechococcus sp. MU1643. Next base: position 71,930 of record NZ_VTKY01000006.1, read on the forward strand.
TGGATTCCCGTGGCGATCGAGCCAGGCCTTGCGACGGCAACGCAGCCAACTGCGCAGCAACCGGTCGGTGAGGGCGTTGTCGGCAGGCGGGGTGTCACCCATCCGCCGACCCTACGGCTGCCAGCTGCTAGATCCTCTGAAGTGCAGGCTGTGCCATGGCATCGGCTCCCCTCCCTCTGAGTCCAGCTCCGATCAAGTTCGGCACCGATGGCTGGCGCGGGATCACCGGCGTCGACATCACAGTTGAGCGGTTGTTGCCCGTTGCCGCTGCCGCGGCTCGGGAGCTTGCCCATCGCGCCCCCGAGGATCTCAACAGTCGAACGGTGGTGATCGGTTACGACCGGCGCTTTCTGGCTCCCGAATTGGCGGAAGCCATCGCGGCCGCGGTGCGAGGCTGTGAACTCGAACCCCTGCTCACCGACACCGCTGTACCCACGCCGGCCTGCAGCTGGGCCGTGGTGGAGCGCAAAGCCCTGGGAGCATTGGTGATCACCGCCAGTCACAACCCGCCGGAATGGCTGGGGCTGAAAATCAAAGGGCCCTTTGGTGGATCGGTCGAAGGAGACTTCACGGCCGCTGTCGAACGACGCCTGGCCGCCGGCGGCATCACGGCACCGATCAAAGCGGAAGTCCCCCGGTTTGATGGGCGCGGCGAGCATCTCGAAGGGCTGCGCCGCAAGCTGGATCTGAGCGCCCTGGTGCATGGCCTCAAGGCCATCAACCTGAAGGTGATCGTCGATCCGATGCACGGATCAGCAGCCGGGTGTGTGACAGAGCTGCTCGGCCCTGAAGCTGCCGGCGTTGTGGAGGAAATCCGCAGCGAACGTGATCCCTTGTTTGGCGGTCATCCGCCAGAACCCCTGGCGCCCTACCTCGGGGAATTGATCACAGCGGTGAAAGCCTCAACCGCCGCCGGAACTCCTGCTGTGGGACTGGTGTTCGACGGCGATGGTGACCGCATCGCCGCAGTGGATGAAACCGGCCGGTTCTGCAGCACCCAGCTGCTGATGCCCCTGTTGATCGATCACCTGGCCCGGGCCCGCCAGCTGCCAGGCGCCGTGGTCAAAACCGTGAGCGGCTCCGATCTGATGCGTCTGGTGGCAGAGGCCCAGGGGCGCAAGGTTCTGGAGCTCGCGGTGGGCTTCAAGTACATCGCGACAGAGATGCTGGCCGGGGATGTGCTGATCGGCGGCGAGGAATCCGGTGGTGTCGGCTTCGGCATGCACCTGCCAGAGCGGGACGCCCTGTTCGCAGCGATGCTTGTGCTGGAAGCCTTGGTGGAAGGAGAGCAACCCCTGGGCGCGCGGCTGGATGCACTCCAGCAACAGCACGGAGGCAGCAGTCACTACGACCGACTCGACCTGCGCTTGGCCGACATGGAGGCGCGCCGACGGCTCGAGACGCTGCTGGACCAGAGCACGCCCTCGACCGTCGCCGGAGCGGAGGTGCTGGAGGTGATCAGCACCGACGGGATCAAACTGAGGATGGGACCGAACCACTGGTTAATGCTGCGCTTTTCCGGCACAGAACCGCTGCTGCGGCTCTACTGCGAAGGGCCTGATGCCGATCGGGTGAAGAAGGTGCTCGCCTGGGCCAGACAGTTCGCGGAGGCCGCATGAAGACACTGGTGATCGCCAGCGGCAACGCAGGAAAGATTCGTGAATTCGAGGGCTTGCTGCAGGCCCTGCCCGTCACCGTGCGACCCCAGCCCGAAGGTTTGGAGGTCGATGAGACAGGCACCACCTTTGCCGCCAATGCCCGGCTCAAGGCTCAAGCGATTGCAGCCGCAACAGGGGAATGGTCTCTGGCCGATGATTCAGGCCTCAGTGTGGATGCTCTCAATGGCGCTCCGGGGGTTCATTCCGCCCGCTACGCCCCCACGGATCCAGAACGGATTGCCCGGCTGCTGCAAGCCCTTGACGGCTCAGACCAACGCCAGGCCTATTTCTGCGCCGCGCTCTGTGTCGCCGCTCCGGACGGCGCCATCCTGCTGGAGGTGGAAGGCCGTTGCGACGGCTTGATCACAGCCGCACCCCGGGGAGATCAGGGTTTCGGCTACGACCCGATCTTCGAAGTCGCTGGAACCGGCCGCACCTTCGCCGAGATGCCTTTGGCAGAGAAAAAGCAGCACGGCCACCGCGGAAAGGCCTTCAGCCTCCTGGAACCCAAGCTGCGCCAGTTGCTCGGTGCATCCTGAAGAAGAACCACGGATACAAAGGCTCCTGGAGCATGGTCTGTACGGTGAGACCTGCCGCTGACGAGGTCCATGGCCATCGCCATGACCACGGGTTACAGCGCGCAGACCGAGGGCGCTCTTCTCTGCATCGAAGCCGCCTCGGACTGGGCCTTGACTTGTGTGAATCAACTGGCTGTCGCAGACAGCCATGTCCTGATCGATTACGGAGCTGCCGACGGCGGAACTGCTGTAGGGCTCTGGAATCAAGTGCTGGATCGCCTGCATGCCAACCAGCCGAGTGCTCATCTGACGCTGATCGGGAACGACTTACCGAGCAACGACAACCTCGCTCTGGCAGAAAACCTGGCCCTGCAGATTCCCCGGGATCCGAAGCCAACAGTTCTGGTGAGTGCCCGCAGCTTCTACGAGCCCTCCGTGGCCCCGGACAGCGTGAGCTTCGGCTTCTCCGCAACCGCCATGCACTGGCTGAGCGCTTCGCCCGGACCACTCGATAGCCACACCCATGTGCTGGCCTCCGGTGATGCGGATGCCCTTCAGCGTTTCACCGCCCAGGCGATGAAGGACTGGAACTACATCCTCGAACTGCGTAGTCGCGAGCTGAAGGTGGGCGGGCGACTGCTGACCGTGAACCTCTCACGCGATAACGAAGGACGCTATCTCGGTCACAACGGCGGCGAAACCCGCAATGTGCACGACCAATTGCACCAGATCTGGCGCGGCATGGCCGAGGAAGGTCTGATCAGCGCAGAGCAATACAAAAAAGGCACCGTTTTGAATTTCTACAAGTCCCCCGAGGAGTTCATGGCTCCGCTGAAGGACGAGAGCAGCGCCGCTTACCGCAACGGACTGCGCCTCGTGGACGAGAGGACGGTCTATGTGAAGTGCCCCTACAGACGCCGCTGGGACAACAACGGTGACACGACCGCTTTCGCCGCCGGCTTAATGGCCACAATCCGCAGCTGGAGTCGCCACAGCTTCGCCAGTGCTGCCGGGGACACCGCTGCAGACACGGTGTACGAGCGGCTGCAACAGCGCATCGCCGAAACCCCCAGCGAATGGAGTCTCGACTACGTCGAACACCACCAGATGATGGAAAAGGTGGCCTGATGAGCAGCAGCAAGAAAGCATCGCCGACCGTGTCGGTGCTGGCGGAACACGTCTCCGACCACCTCTCGGTGTTCGTGGTGGCGGAAAACACTGATGCCAAGCGCCCCGCCAACGGGGGCCTGCGCCTGCTGAATTACCCAAGCGATGAGGCCTGCATCGCTGATGGACAGCGGCTGGCGGGGTTGATGACCCACAAGCACGATCTCTACGGCACCGGTTTTGCTGGAGGCAAGATCGTCGCCCGGGCAGCGGAGCCCGCTGCGGTCAAGGATGAACTGATCAGCGTCACCGCCGAGCTGCTGGAGTCGCTCGATGGCGCCATGATCACTGGCTGCGATCTCAACACCAGCCTGGAGGACATGGAGCGTCTGACGGCGCTCACACCGCATGTGCTGGCGGCGGTCGGCAGCCCAGTAGACGCAAGTGCCGCCACCGCCCATGGCACCCTCGGCGCCGTGGAGGCAGTGCTGGAGAAGGACCTCAACGACGCCCATCCCGGCCGGGCCCTAGTGCACGGCTGCGGTGCCGTCGGCGGAACGGTGGCCCGTCATCTCGTCGATCACGGCTGGACGGTGTTCACCGTGGATCTGGATCGCGAGAGAGCCAGTTTTCCCGGAGCGACGCCTCTGCCGGAGAGCTGTGCCTGGTGGGAACTGGACCTCGACCTGGTGCTGCCCTGTTCCATCTCCGGGTTGATCAACGCCGAAATGGCGACGGCCTTGAAGACCCCCGCCGTGGTTCCTGCAGCCAATGCCCCCTTCCAGCAACCGCAATTAGCAGACGACCTGCGTCGCCGCGGTGTGCGGGTACTGCCGGACCCCCTTGTGAATGCTGGCGCCGTGATCGCCGATTCGATCGAGCGGTTCTCCCCCGATGCCTGGAAGGATGCAGGCGCCACGGACGTCTATGCCTTCGTACGCGATGAGGTGCGCCGGCGGGCCAGTGACTATCTCAATCAGCGCGAACAGGGTTTGTCGGTTGGGGCCGCCCTCGAGGAAGTGGCGGCGACACCCTCCACCGATCCCATCGGCCTCAGCTTTGGAGATAGCGAATGAGCACGCCCTCCTCACTGCCCAGCCGCGCAGCGGTCGTGATCGTCGGCGGCGGCATGGCGGGCCTGAGCTGCGCTGCATCCCTTGCCCGCCGCGGCGTGCGCGATGTGGTGCTGCTTGAAGCCAAGACTCTGGCCCACGCCAAGGCCAGCAGCTACGGCGAAACCCGGATGTTCCGGGAGATGTATTCCGACCCGGTGCTCTGCCGTCTGGCCCAGGAGGCCAATCGCCTTTGGCGGGAAGAGGAAACTCACGCCGGCGAGCAGCTGAGAGAGACCCACGGCCTGCTCTTCTACGGCGAAAGCTGGGATGAGGAAACGATCGAGGGATCGATCCCCGGGGCCCGCCGGGTCATGGACGATCAGGGAATCCCCTATGAGGCCCTCAATGCCGAACAGATCGCTGCCCGTTTCCCGCTGAAGCCAAAGACGGGTTTCACTGGCCTGTTCGAACCCACCGCCGGTGCCGTGCGCAGCGACAAAGTTGTCACCCACTGGATCAATACCGCCCGTAACGCCGGCCATCAGCTGATCGAGCACTGCCCAGTGGCCGGACTTGATCCCGATGGTGGAGGCGTCACCCTGCAGAGTGGCGAGCACATCGCCGCAAGCCAACTGGTGGTGGCCTGCGGGATCTGGAGCCAACTGTTGCTGGCCCCCCTCGGCTTGGCACCGAAACTGGAGGTGTGGCCGATGCTTTGGGCCCACTACACCGTCAACCCAGCACTCGCTGATCGCTACCCCCAGTGGTTCTGCTTCCAGCAAGAACGAGGCGACGATGGTGGCCTGTACTACGGCTTCCCCGTGTTGAGCCAAACGGCGGATGGCCGACCCCGGATCAAGGCCGGTATCGACTGGGCCCCAAGAGAACTGCGGGTCGCCGCACCCAACGCCATGGCCACCGAGCCACCAGCTCGACTGGTGGAGCTGCTCGACACCTTCCTGTTCAACGAATTGGAGGGAGTTCAGGAGCGAGTCGAGACCGTGATCAGCCCGTACTCCATGGCCAGCGATGTGAACTTCGTGCTGGATCGGCTCACCCCAAAGCTGAGTCTGTTTGCAGGGGGATCCGGCCAGGCCTTCAAGTTCGCTCCCCTGATTGGTGATTCTCTGGCACGCCTCGCCAGTGGTGAACAACCTGCAGTGGATCTCTCCTGCTGGAGCCACCAACGCGACGCCGTCCGAGCCTGACCTTTCACCCCTCATCCGATGTCTGACAACCCCGCAAACCAGCGTTCCTGGTGGCAACAGCCCCCTCTTTGGGTCGGCGCCATCCCCCTGCTGATTTTTCTGTTGGTCTCGGCCATCGACCTGGCTCTGGCCAAGCATTTCACTGAAACCGGCAAAGCCGTGATCAGTGATGCCCTGGGGGGAGTTTGGCAATGGATGGTGGTGCTGCTGTTTCTGATCGCGCTGATCCTTGCCATCAGCCCCATCGGCAAACTCCGGCTTGGCGGAGCGGACGCCAAGCCGAGCTTCAAATTCTTCGATTGGTGCGCGGTGCTGATCTGCACCCTGCTGGCGGGAGGTGGTGTGTTCTGGTCCGCTGCCGAACCGCTGTATCACTTCCAAACAACATCACCGGTGTTTGAAGGGATCGAGCCCAGCACAGCCGCAGCGGTGGATCCCGCCCTGGCGGTGAGTTTTCTGCACTGGGGTTTCCTGGCCTGGGCTCTTGTAGCCACCACCACCACGATCACCTTTTCGATCCTCGAACGACGCGGTGAACCCCTTCGTCCCCGCACCCTCCTGGTGAACATCGTGCCGCGCTCCTGGGTGGATGGCCCGATCGGTCACCTGGCGGATGGTTTTTCCGTGGTGGCCGCGATCGCGGGGACCGTTGGCCCCTTGGGCTTCCTCTCGCTGCAGCTCAGCAATGCCGCAGGGCAACTGCCCTGGCTCACCGACAGTGCCGGCCTGCAATCCCTGGTGGTAGTGCTGCTTACGGCCGTCTTTGCAACATCCACCGTCAGCGGCATTCAAAAAGGCATCAAGTGGCTTTCGGAGCTCAATGTGTGGCTCACCCTGGCCATGGCGGCGGGCCTGCTGCTGTTGGGCCCAGGCCTCTGGCTGATTCAGCACTTCTTCAGCGGCTTCATCACCTACCTGATCCATCTGCCGCAGATGGCCCTTACACCCAATGCAGTGCCGGCGAACTGGGTGAATGGCTGGACGGTGTTCTACTGGGGCTGGTTCCTGGGCTACGCGCCCTTGATGGGGCTGTTCACAGCCGGCGTCAGCCGAGGTCGCAGCATCCGTGAACTGGTGCTGGCAGTAGCCATCCTTTGTCCGATCGTGACCAACCTTTGGTTCACCCTGCTGGGGGGCACCGGATTGCATCTGGAGTTGGCCGGTGGCGGCATCAGCGAAGCCCTCGCCCAAAACGGAGCCGCCGCTGCACTGCTGACCATCCTCAGCCAGCTGCCCCTGGCCGGCCTGCTGATTCCAATCGGCCTGCTGCTGGTGGTGCTGTTTATGTGCACCAGCGCCGACTCGATGAGTTACGCCGCGGCCATGGTGGTGAGCGGCCGCAACGAGCCCCCTGCTCTACTTCGCCTGTTCTGGGCCTTGATGATCGGCAGTCTCACCTTGGTGCTGCTGCGCATCGGCACGGGCCTGGGGGACAGCACCTCCATCGACGCACTTCAAGCCTTCATCGTGATCACCGCGGTACCGGTCACCCCGCTGGTGCTGGCAACCCTTTGGTCAGCGCCAAGGCTGGCCTGGAAAGAATGGCGGCGGGGCACGGTCACTACGCAGTGATCCCGATGCCAATCAACGCAGGCAGTAATCCAATTTGAGGGTGAGGCTCTGACTTGGCTTGGGAGCCTCCGCAGGCTTGAAGCTTTCCTCCCCCATGCGTGCAGCCATCGCCATGGGCCGATAGGTCGATCCACGCTGGTCAATTAGCAACAACTCCACCTTGCGCAGGCCGAGAGCCCGAGCTGTGGCCTGGGCGCGACGTTGCCCCGTCTCGAGAGCTTGTTTCAGCAACTGATCCGCCAATGAGGCGCGGCTATCGCTCGACGCCAAGGATGTCATTCCCTGCAGTCGAACCCCCGGCAAACGACCTGCGGCCTGGATCAGCGCGTCGTAATGGTCACGGCTCACCTCGCCCGTGATGGTGGTGCTCGCCCGCTCCAGCCGTGGTCCCGACGTGCCTCGCCCAACGGAGTAGCTGCGGGGTGCAGGGATCGTGAGCCGGCCTATCGCCAGGGGCTGAATGACCTGACGCGCCTCTGCCAACCGGGCGTTAAGGGCGCTCGTCGCAGCGTCCTTACTGGCATGTTCAGCGTCGAGCCCGAGCGAAAAGCGAAAACGATCACTGCGGCTGGTGCCACGCTCATTCACCTGGATCTGAAGCAGGGTGCCATTGCAAACACGCTCTGCAGCCAGCAGCGGGGATGGCGCCAAGACATTGAGCCCGAGCAGAACGGGCGCGACGACCTTCGCAGCGCTCCAGAAACGAGAAGTCATGCCGAGCCTTCTGTTGGGATCTCCATGCTGGCGAGCTTGGAGCGGCAAACCCTGCTCAACCGTGACCGGCATGTGTCAAGCCGTGACTGAACCCGCCGCCCAGCTCCCATGCAGGCCATGGGGAACAGCCAACGGCAGCTCAAGCACCGCCACCTCCGACAGATCACGGGCGTTGAGGATCACAAGATCGGATGCGGCCCTGGCCCCGTTCCAGACCAGATCGAGCACCCAGCCGTCGTCCTCTGCCTCAGCACCGAGACGACGCACCATCAACGGCTCACTCACAAAGCCCCTGGGCGCCGCACTCCAGGTGTGGGTCTCCCCGGAGTGCAGATCAAGTTTCTGGATGGCCTGCAACGGATCGTTGCCCCTCTCCCGCTCCGCCACCGCCATCCAGGCGAAACGGGCACTAAGGCCTTGACGCTCGGGGTTAACCATGGCGAACTCACAGGTGCGCTCGCTGATCCGCTCGGTCTGCACCGATTCCCGACTGAGATCGAGGCAACAACGGTGCAGGATCCCCTCCGGCACTGTGTCGAAATTCACCTCAGCGAAATCCTCATCAGGTCCGATGGACGGGAAATCGTCGTAGACGATGCTCTCCACCACAACGTGATCGCCATCCTCAAAGGCATTGAGGTGATGGAAGACGAAACCGTCGGGAGCTTCGAGGATGCGGGGCTTCTGACCAGCGAAGCGACCGGAATCACGGGGAATCAGCCAGAAACGCCCCTTGCCGCCGGGTTGAGATGCCAGGCACTGGGCCGCACCCTTTTCGCCGGTCACAAACGGCAAGGGATTGAAGGCGATGGCGTTCTGGAGGAACACCGCCCAGTTGGGGGTGATGGCGAAATCGTGAAGGAAGGCGAAGCCGGGGAAGCTGTCGGAACGGTCGTGCAGCAAGGTGCCGGCCTCCGGGCCATCGGTGGCGAACTCCATCAGACGGATGGTGCTGCGGGGCCCGGTCTTGACCCCGAAGGTGACCATGCAGGGCCGTCCGTTGTGGCCGGGATCGAAGCGGGGGTGAGCACTGAAGGCCTCGCCCTTTTTCAACACACCATCGAGGCGTGACAGGCCACGGGTCTCCAGGCTGCGGGGATCGAGCGCATGGGGTTCCGCCGCCTCCCAGAGGGCCAACAGCTGATCACCCAGACGCACCACGTTGGTGTTGGCGATGTTCTTCAAGCGCAGGTCAAAGGCGTTGGCCAGCCGACCACCCGGCTTCTGACTGCCGAACACGCCTCGGTAGAGAACCTTGCCGGCCTTCTCCTCCGCCAGCCAACCCTCAGTGCGCACAAAACGGTTGCTGAGGGAGACGCTGCCGTTCTCAAACCGCATCGCCGCGATCATGCCGTCGCCATCGAAGGGGTGATGCACGCGATGCCCATCCCGCTCAAGACGGCCGGGGCCATTGCGATAGAACGTGCCCTGAAGTTCGGCAGGAACCACACCACGCACCGGCGTCAGCGCCACGTCGGTGAGTTCCTGCTCAACGTTCACAAAGGCGCTGGCCCAGTCGCTGCGGTCGTAGCTGCGGGCGGGGGCGACGGTCACGGGCGAACGATCAACGTTCGCCCATCCTCTCGTAAAGGACTGTGAAGCGCGGAGCCGAGCTCAGCTGGCACCAGCCTGTTCCAGCACCCCTTTGCTGCTGGGTATGGCGCCGGCCCGGCGTGGATCCACCTCCGTGGCCATGCGCAGGGCCCGGGCAAAAGCTTTGAAGCAGGCTTCAACGATGTGGTGGGAGTTGGCCCCATCCAGCTGACGGATGTGGAGGGTCAGCCCGCTGTTGTTGACCACCGCCACGAAGAACTCCTTCACGAGCTCGGTGTCGTAGGTGCCGATCTTCTGGCTGTGGATCGCAAGGCTGTAGCTGAGGTGGGGGCGACCGGAACAATCCAGGGCCACCTGAACCAAGGCCTCATCCAGCGGTGCCACGAAGTGACCGAAGCGGTGGATGCCGCGCCGATCCCCCAGGGCCTGGGCCAGGGCCTGCCCCACAGCAATGCCCACGTCCTCATTGGTGTGGTGATCGTCGATGTGGGTGTCTCCCACCGCATTGATCTCCAGATCGATCAGGCCATGGCTGCTGATCTGATGAAGCATGTGGTCGAGAAACGGCACACCGGTACTGGCCTGACACTGGCCGGAACCGTCCAGATCCAGACGCACCTTCACATCGGTTTCACCAGTGACCCGATGGATCGTTCCCTGACGTGCCATCACCCGACCTTCAGTGCCCTCATCGTGCCTCACATTCCGGTGACGCAATAGCCAGCATCCACGTAAATGGTCTGACCGGAGATGCCACTGGCCAGATCGCTGAGCAGGAAGGCAGCGGTGCCGCCCACTTCCATCTGGGTGACGGTGCGACGCAGGGGGGCTTTCTCCTCCACGTTGTGGATCATCTCGAGGATGCCGCCAATGGCGGAGCTGGCCAGGGTGCGGATCGGGCCGGCGCTGATGGCATTGACGCGCACCTGCTTCTCGGGACCAAGCTCTGCCGCGAGATAGCGAACGGAGGCCTCCAGAGCCGCTTTGGCAACACCCATCACGTTGTAATTGGGGATGGCCCGCTCAGCGCCGAGGTACGAAAGCGTGATCACACCAGCCTTTTCGCTGAACAGCGGCTTGGCATGGGCACAGAGAGGGGCCAGCGAATAAGCACTGATATCTAGGGATCGCGCAAAACCTTCAGCGGTGGTGGCGCTGTAATCACCAATCAGCTCTTCCTTGCCGGCAAAGGCCAGGCAGTGCACCAGACCATCGAGAACGCCCCACTTCTCCTTGATCTCCCCAAAGACCTCAGCCATCTGGTCGGCATCCTGCACATTCAAAGGCAGGAAGAGGCTGGGCTCCAGGGGAGCGGTGAGTTCGCGCACCTTGGCCTCAAAGCGGCCTTTGTCATCAGGCAGGTAAGTGATGCCAAGTTCAGCACCGGCCGCCTTCAGCTGCTGAGCAATGCCCCAAGCGATCGAACGGTTGTTGGCGATGCCGGTGACGAGAATCTTCTTGCCGGTGAGATCAAGCAGCATCGGGACAGACCGGGACGGATGAATTCGCGCGATTCTCCCCCATCCCCCGCCAAGATCACCGCTCGTTTGCTGACAACGACCGGTGCCCAGCGCTGCGTCACCCCCGATCAACGGCGATCTGCCGAGGCAATTCGCGTCCCGCGATGCCTTAAACACCCTGTTGGCGCAAGAGTTCCCGGAAGCGGAAGGGGAGCTCAGCCCGATCCGCGGTGGGCGTGAGCCAGCCGAAAACAAGCTGCGGCGCATCGACGCCAGGCGTTACGCCAAGAGCCGCAACCACCTCAAGGGCGCGGTCACCGGACTGTCGCCCTACATCCGCCACGGCGTTCTAACGCTTGCTGAGGTACGTGATTCAGTGTTTGCACGGATCCGCAACCGCGATGAGGGCGGAAAGCTGATCAATGAACTCGGCTGGCGCGACTTCTGGCAACGGATGTGGCTCGATTTGGGCGACGGCATCAACGACGATCAGGAACCGTTCAAGACAGGCCATGACGCCCGGGCCTATGCCCAGGAGCTACCGGCCGATGTGCGCGCAGGGACCACGGGGCTGGCCTGCATGGATGGCTTCCGCGATCAACTGGTGACCACCGGCTGGCTGCACAACCATGCCCGGATGTGGATGGCCGCCTGGCTCGTGCACTGGCGCCGAGTGCATTGGAAGGTCGGTGCCGACTGGTTTCTGGAGCACCTGCTGGATGGCGATCCGGCCAGCAACCACCTGAGCTGGCAGTGGGTGGCCAGCACCTTCAGCCACAAGCCCTATTTCTTCAACCGCGGCAACCTCGAGCGCTACAGCGATGGGAGGTACTGCGACGGCTGCCCCAATGCCAACTCCTGCCCCTTCGAGGGCAGCTACGACCAACTGGAGAACCAGCTGTTCGCTCCGATGCCAGCCATCCGAGACAACGGCAACGACCGAAACCAGCAACGCAACCGTCAACGCCGGAACAGCGGGGGTGCCAGTGCCGCCCTGGCCCGTCCCAAGCGATAAGCAGGAGATCCTCCATGACGTTTCAACGCCCCATCCTCTGGATTCACGAGGAGGCTCTTGGTGCTAACAACCCAGCACTGCAGGCCTGGCCTGATGCCCCAGCGGTGTTCGTGTTCGACACCCGCTGGATCCAAAACGCACGAATCAGCCGCAAACGGCTTGGTTTCCTCTACGAAAACGCCCTCGACCTTCCCCTCACCTTGCGCAAGGGGGATGTGGCTGCTGAGGTGCTGGCCTTTGCCCGTCGCCATCAGGCCGATGGTGTGATCAGCAGCAGCATGGTGGATCCACGCCTGGAGCGGATCGGCGAAGCCATCGATGCAGAGCTGCCGCTTGAACTGCTGGATCCCGAACCGTTCGTGGAGCTTCCGCGGCCACCCCGGCTGGGGCGATTCAGCCGCTATTGGCGCGAAGCCGAAGCTGTGGCGTGGGAGGGCTACTCACCAGCCCGTTGATCCCTCAGCAGCTGCCGGGCCCGCTTCAATTCCTCCACGGGATTGGTGAGCAGGTCTTCCTCTTCGAGAGAGGGAAGCTGCACAGGCACCACCTGATTGTCGTTCCGGGGCGGCTCAGTCCATTGCCAGCGGTCGTCAGGAGCGCGGTCCTGGCACAGAGCTTTGAGCTCCTTTTTCAACAGGCCACGCACATCACGCCGGGCCACGGCATCGAAAAATTCCTGACGGGCCGCCAGACCGGAACTGAACGGTGTGGATCCATTGCCGTTGAACAGGCGTGCTGGATCCGGCAACCAGCGGGGACGACACACCCCCTGGAAGCTGGTGTCTGTCTCCAGGTAGATGTGCAACCCGTAGCCATCGGGCTGGTTGACCACGGCCACCCCGTCATGGGGCGAGTAGCGCTGCAGGGGGAACAACCGCCAGCTGGGCGGCTCCTTCGGCGCAGCGCAAGCCCCGAGCAGCAAGCCAACTCCCCAAAGCAGACGCAGGCGCCGCATCCATCACCAGCGGAGGTGGCCATCCTGAAGCAGATTCGCCGCATCTGCCTGAGCCTTATGGCCCTGACACCATCAACGATGCTGGCGCTCGGCACGGGCCTGCCCAGTTTTGATTTGCCCCAGGTCACGGGCGGGCAGCTGAACAGCAATTCTCTGGACCACCGACCCGTGCTGCTGATGGTGCTTTGCGCCCATTGCCCGTTTGTGAAGCACGTGGAACCCGAACTCAAGCGACTGGACAACGATTTCAACGATGCGGTTCAGCTGGTGGGCGTGAGCAGCAACAGCCTGATCACCCACCCCCAGGACGGACCGAAGCAACTAGCGGAGCAGGCCAGGCGGCAGGGCTGGGGCTTCCCCTACCTGCTGGATGAGCAACAAACCTTGGCCCGAGCCCTCAGGGCCGCTTGCACGCCGGAGTTCTACCTGTTCTCAGCCGATGGTGAAGGTCTGCAGAGCCTGCGCTACCGCGGCCAGTTGGACGGCAGCCGGCCCGGCAACAATCAGCCCCTCAACGGCCGCGACCTGCGGGCCGCCCTCGATGCCGTGCTGACGGGATCACAGGTGAACCCAGTGCAGACCGCCTCGGTGGGCTGCAATGTGAAGTGGAACCCTGAATACGAACCGGAGTGGTTCGGCTGAGCCACTTAAGCTTTGCTTTATGCAGGTACCTCCCTTCAGCCTCAGCCAGCAGATCGATGATCTCGGTGTAGACCTCGAAGAGGCGGTGCTCGAGGTGGTGCGCAGTGGCCAGTACATCGGTGGACCGCAAATCCAACGCTTCGAGAGGGCCTTCGCCACGAGCGTTGGCTGCGAGCACGCTGTGGGCTGCAACAGCGGCACCGATGCGTTGATCCTTGCCCTGCGTGGCCTGGGAATCGGGGCAGGGGATGAGGTGATCACTGCCTCCTTCAGTTTTTTCGCCACCGCTGAGGCCATCAGCGCCGTCGGCGCCACGCCTGTGTTCGTGGATGTCGACCCAAGCACTTACCTGATCGATTTCGATCAGATCGAAGCCGCGATCACCCCCGCCACCAAGGCTCTGATGCCGGTGCACCTGTTCGGGCGTGCAGTCAACATGACCCGAGTGATGGCCATTGCCGAGCATAATCAGCTCAAGGTGATCGAAGACTGCGCCCAAGCGACGGGAGCCCGTTGGCAAGGGCAGGCGGTGGGAAGCTTCGGTAATGCGGGCTGCTTCAGCTTCTTCCCCACCAAGAACCTCGGCGCCGCAGGAGACGGTGGTGCCATCACCACCAGCGATGCCCAACTGGCCCAGATCATGCGTGAGCTGGCCGTTCACGGCATGCCCGAGCGCTACCTCCACACCAGCCTTGGCTACAACAGCCGCCTGGATGCGATCCAGGCCGCAGTGCTGAACGTGAAGCTGCCAAAGCTGGAGGCATGGATCAGCAAACGAGGCGCCATCGCTGAGCGTTATCTGGATGCCCTCGGGGATCTCGATGGCATCACCTTGCCGACGGCCGAGGACGGCCACAGCTGGAACCAATTTGTGGTTCGCATCGGCAGTTGCCCCAATGACCAGCTGCTCTGCCACGCAAGCTGCATTCCCTCCAGCACCAGTGCACGCCACGGGATCCCTGAAAGCTGCTGCCGCGACTGGTTCAAGCAGACCCTGCAGGAGCGTGGGGTGAACACGATCATTTACTACCCGATTCCGATTCACCGCCAGCCGGCCTATGCCCATCTGGGCTTGAAACAGGGTTCATTACCTGTGACGGAACAGCTCTGCGGCCAGGTGCTGAGCCTGCCGATCTTCCCTGAGTTAAGTGAAGAGCAGCAACAGTCTGTGATCGACACGGTGCGCCATTTGCTGACATCCAATGTGCCCGCCCAATTTCGTCGTGGCGACGAAGGCGATCAAGACCGGATGGTGGCGTAAAGCGCCTTAAAACGTGCCTGCTGCTTCTTGTGATCAACCAGCGGTTCGGGATAGTCGCGCCGTTCCAGCGCACCGATCTCACCGCTGAGCAGATCCTTGGTGTTCACATGACGCAACTCCGGCACCCACCGGCGGATGTAGTCGCCAGCTGAATCGAATTTGGAGGCTTGGGTGGCGGGGTTGAAGATGCGCAGAGGCTTGGGGTCCATGCCGCTGCTGGCACTCCACTGCCAACCCCCGTTGTTAGCAGCCAGGTCGCCATCCACCTCCAGTTCCATGAAGGCGCGCTCGCCCCAGCGCCAGTCGCAGATCAGGTCTTTGACCAGATAGGAGGCCACGATCATGCGGCAGCGGTTGTGCATCCAGCCGGTCTGATTGAGCTGCCGCATCGCTGCATCGATGATCGGAATACCGGTCTGACCGTCCTTCCAGAAGTCGAACCAGTCCTCGTTGTTCTCCCAGGGAAATCGCCGCCACTGCTCGCGATAGGGGCCGTCGGCCAACTCAGGGAAATGAAACAGCGCCTGCTGGTAGAACTCACGCCAGCCAAGCTCCTGCTCCCACACAGCGATGGCATGGAGCTGCTCCTCACTGCGGGCCTGGTCGCGAGAGTCCTGGGCGGCACACCAGGCCTGGCGAGGGCTGAGCGTACCGACGCTCAAGGCAGCACTCAGATACGAGGTGCCGGCGGTGCCAGGGAAATTGCGGTCGGGTTCGTAGCCAAGCAGCGGACCATCACAGAAGCTGGTGAGTTGCGCCAGGGCCGCCGCTTCTCCGGGGCGACA
Organism: Synechococcus sp. MU1643; assembly: GCF_020514095.1. Classification (NCBI taxonomy): domain Bacteria; kingdom Bacillati; phylum Cyanobacteriota; class Cyanophyceae; order Synechococcales; family Synechococcaceae; genus Synechococcus; species Synechococcus sp. MU1643. Next base: position 87,434 of record NZ_VTKY01000006.1, read on the forward strand.
GGGGCAGATCTCGGTGCCTTGGAACCCATGGCTGTCCCGCAGGGCGGGCAGGGGATCACCAGACGGCACCAGATCCGGCGGCAGATCCAGCAAGCCTGAGGGCGCGGCAACGGCGGCTGGCTTCTGAGCCAGCACCTGGCCGCGCCAGTTGCGCAGGAACGGGCCATACACGCGGTAGGGATCGCCAGCGCCGGTCTTGATCAGTTCCGGAGCGATGAGCAGCTGATCCCAATCCACCACCACCTTGCGGCTCTCAGCCTGCAGGGTTTTGGCCACCTGGCGGTCCCGCTCACGGGCATAGGGCTCCACATCGCGGTTCCACACCACAGCCTCAGCACCGATCTGCTGCGCCAGCTGCGGCAACACCGCCACTGGGTCGCCCTCCAGCACCACCAGGCGACTGCCGGCCTCACGCCAGCGCTGCTGCAATTCCACCAGGCTCTTAATCAGAAACCACAGGCGGGACGGCGCCATCGGCGGCAAATGCTCCGGCGGGTTGATCAGCTGGGGGTCGAGCACATAAACGCCCGTCACCGCAGGACTGATCTGCGCAGCAGCCACCAATCCGAGGTTGTCCGCCAAGCGCAGATCGCGGCGGTGCCAGAACAGAACGCGAGAGCTGGTCATCAGAGGTCGAGAAGCTGTTTGGCACGGAACCAGGCGGTGACGCTTTTGCCATCCAGCCATTCATCGCCCGATGCCAGGGCTGAATCCAGCTGCGCTGGGCTCATCAGCACCACCTCAAGGTCTTCATCGTCATCGCCGGCTGGCGGGTTCTCCAGTGGGGTGAGCTGCCGAGCCAGGAAGCAGTGGATCACCTCATCGGAATAGCCCGGGCATGGAAGCATCGGCCCCAACACATCCCACTTCGCTGCGCTGTAACCGGCCTCTTCCCCCAGCTCGCGCTGCATCGATTCCAGAGGATCTTCCCCCTCCTCCAGGGTGCCCGCGGGAAACTCCAGCAGACGGGCCTGCACCGCGAAGCGATACTGCCGCAGCAGCACCACCTGGCCATCGTCGGTGATCGGCACCGCCAGGGAGGCGCCGGGGTGGCGGATCATCCCGAAGGTGGCCTCCACCCCCATCGGCAATTTGATCCGGTTGCGCTCGAAACGGAGCTTGCGAGCATCCACCACCTCAACGGTGTCAAGCAGCTCGAACGGTTCCGGTGACGGCAGGGGTGCCATGGGTCACGGGCATTGCTGTGGCCCAGCATGGCGGGTGAGCCCAGCCCCCCGTGCCGCCTGCCTTGAAACGATCAGGTCCACCACCGCTGGCCCGCTTGCGGCAGATCCAGCTGCTCAAAGCCTTAGCCCGAGAAGCGGGATGGCGACACCTCGCCTGGCTAAGCGGGCTGAGCAGCCTCAGCAGCCTGCTCGACATCGCCGGTCTGGGTCTGGCGGTGACGCTGCTGCTGGGCAGCGGCTCACGAGGGCTGATTCAGGGCCTGCCCGTGGCCGGGAGTCTGGGGATCCTTGTGGGCCTGATCCTGCTGCGCGGTCTGATCCAGGCCCAGGTGGCCATTCAGCGGGAGCGGTTGCGCTCGGGCTTCACCGATCGGCTCCGGCAGCAGCTGCTGCACCAGGTGTTCGAGGCCTCCTCGGCTCAGCTGGACCGGCTGGGGCGCGGCGAACTGCTCGCCCTGCTGATGGCCGACATCAACCGCACGGCACTGAGCTTGGACCAGGCGGTGCGGATGGGGCAGTCGCTGCTGGCCATGGGCATCTACCTCGCCAGCGTGGTGCTAGTCGGCCGGGCCACGGCCTGGCCGCTGTTGCTCGCCTTGCTGGCTACCACGGCAGCTGCCCTGCTGCAGCGCTCCGGCAGCTGGAGCCTGGGCCGCATCCAGAGTCGACTGAATGCAGCCCTGCAGCGCACCGTCGGGGATGGGCTGCATGGTCTCAAGGCCTTGCGCGCCGCAACAGCGAAGGGCTGGCTGCTACAGCGATTCGCCAGGGAAACGGCGGAAGGGCGCTGGTTGCTGCGGGAACGGGTGCGCCGCCGGGCCAGCTACAACGCCTGGCGCGACACCCTGGTGGTGGCCGTCGCCGGTCTGTGGATGCTGCTTCAAGAGGAGGCCCTGACCGCCGAAACGCTCACCACCACCCTGGTGTTGGCTTACCGCGCCAGTGCTTCCCTGAGCACGGTGGTACAGGCCCGCCGCCTCTGTCTGGGCAGCCTGCCAGGCTATGAGGCGCTGTGCCGGCGGCGCGACCAGCTGGTCCCGCGCCAGGGCGAAGCCAGCGACCGCACGATTGCTAAAGCCAGCTTGATCAGCCTCTCAACGGCGCGCTGGAGCCAGCTGCACTGGAGCAGCAGCGCTAACGCCTCCACCGGCCTGAGGTCGCTTGACCTGAGCGCCAATGGGTTGGTGGCGATCACCGGCCCCTCCGGCAGCGGCAAAACCACCCTGATCGATCGCATCTGTGGACTGCTCAACGAGGAAGACAGTCACTGGCAGCTGAACTGCGCTGACGACACCTGGCGACTGAGCGGACTGGCCGGGGCGCGGCAGATGCATCAGCTGATCGCCTATGCCCCCCAGAACGCGGTGCTGTTTGAAGCGAGCCTGCGCGACAACCTGCTGCTGGGGGCGAATCTCCATCGAGACGACATCGAAACCTGGCTGCAACGGCTGGGACTGGCCCACCTGCTTCTGCGCCAGGGCGGGCTGGATGCACCGCTCGCCCTGGCGCAGGATCCCTTCTCCGGCGGAGAGATTCATCGGCTGGGGCTGCTGCGGGCCTGGTTGCGCAACAAGCCACTCGAGGTGCTCGATGAACCGACGGCTTTCCTGGACGCCAAGGCCGCTGAGCAGGTTCGTTCGGTGATTCGCGAACGCGCCCAGCAACGGCTGATGCTGATTAGCAGTCACGACCCGGAGCTCCTGGCCCAGGCCGATCAGGTGATCACGGTGGAGCCGAACCCTGCATCGCTTCCAACAACGGCGCGAGCACAAACGTCCTGAGATGCAAGCGGGGGTGGGGCAGCACCAGCCTCGGGTGATCCAGCCTTAGCTCCCCCCAGAACAGCAGATCCAGATCGAGGCTGCGGGGCCCCCAGCGCTGTTCCCGCGATCGGTCGCGGCCGAATTGCTGTTCCAACCCCTGAAGCACATCCAGCAGCTGCAAGGCGGCGGCCTCGCTCGGCGGGGCCTTCAGCCCCTCCACCAGCACCACGGCATTGAGGTAATCAGGCTGATCCACCGGACCGACGGGCGTGGTCTCCACGAGCTGCGACCAGCAGAAGCGGAGCTGTTGAGCAGACCAACGCGTGAACAGCCCCTCCAACAAAGGCCGCACCGCTAGCAACGTCTCCCGCGGCGATCCCGCCGCACTGGGCTGGTTCGCCCCCAGCGCCACCGCAACAAAAGGGTCATCGATGGGGGGCATCAGCGAGACTGGCGCGCACGAACGGGCTGAACGCGTCCATGGTGGCAAGCGGTGTAGCGATCAAGGACGACCAGGCAACCCGCGCCTTTCCCCTGGCTGCCATTACCGGCCATGGGACCCTCAAGCTCGCCCTCTTACTGGCGGCAGTCGACCCTGGCCTGGGGGGAGTGGTGATCGCGGGTGGGCGCGGCACCGGCAAATCAGTCTTGGCACGGGGCTTACATGCCCTGCTCCCTCCGATCGACATTGTTGACGCTGAAGGGGGTGTGGGACGAAATCTTGATCCACAAATTCCAGAGGAATGGGACGACGCCACCCGGGAACGGATCAGCGGCAAAGCTCCATCAACGGTGATCCCCGCCCCCTTCGTTCAGATCCCCCTCGGCATCACTGAAGACCGCCTGGTGGGCGCCGTAGATGTCGCCGCCTCCCTGTCCAGTGGCAGTGCTGTGTTTCAGCCCGGCCTGCTGGCGGATGCCCACCGCGGTGTTCTCTACGTCGACGAACTCAACCTTCTGGATGACGGCATCGTCAACTTGATGCTGGCGGCCGTGGGCAGCGGCGAAAACCACGTGGAGCGAGAAGGTCTCAGCCTGAGCCACCCCTGCCGGCCGCTGCTGATCGCCACCTACAACCCAGAGGAGGGAAACATCCGCGATCACCTGCTGGATCGCTTTGCCATCGCACTCTCGGCCAATCAGCTGGTGAGCACTGAGCAGCGGGTGGAAATCACCAATGCGGTAATCAGCCATGGCCAATGCAGCCGCAGCTTTGCGGAGAAGTGGGGCGAGGAAACCGATGCCCTGGCCACCCAACTTCTGCTGGCTCGCCAGTGGCTGCCAGATGTGCAGATCAGCGGCGAACAGATCGGATACCTCGTCACCGAAGCCATCCGCGGTGGTGTAGAGGGCCATCGTTCCGAGCTCTACGCGGTGAGGGTGGCCAAGGCCCATGCCGCCCTCAGCGGCAGGGATCAAGTGGAAGCCGAAGACTTGCAAGTGGCCGTGGCTTTGGTGATTGCACCCCGGGCCTCCCAGATGCCGCCACCAGACCAACAGATGGAACCACCGCCACCGCAGGACCAGGAGCCGCCACCGCCGCCCCAGGACCAAGGCGACCAGCAACAGGACAACCAACCCCCACCACCGGAGGGATCCGACGAGGAGGAGAACGACCCTCCGGAAGACAACGGCGAGGACGACAACACCGATGATGACGAGGGTGACAGCGAAGAAGACCAGTCCCCACCGGCGGTGCCCGAGGAGTTCATGCTCGATCCCGAAGCGATCGAGGTTGACCCCGATCTGCTGCTGTTCAATGCTGCCAAAGCCAAAAGTGGCAATAGCGGCAGCCGTTCGGTGGTGCTCAGCGACAGCCGTGGTCGCTACGTGAAACCGATGATGCCCCGCGGGCCGGTCCGCCGGATCGCCGTGGACGCCACCCTGCGGGCAGCGGCGCCTTACCAAAAGATCCGCCGCGAACGAAAACCAGGCCGTTCTGTGATCGTGGAAGAAGGCGATTTGCGGGCCAAGTTGCTGCAACGCAAGGCCGGTGCCTTGGTGGTGTTCCTGGTGGATGCCAGTGGATCGATGGCCCTGAACCGAATGCAAAGTGCCAAAGGTGCCGTGATCCGGCTGCTCACCGAGGCCTATGAAAACCGCGACGAGGTGGCCCTGATCCCTTTCCGGGGCGATCAAGCCGAAGTGCTGCTCCCCCCCACCCGCTCGATCACGGCAGCACGTCGACGCCTGGAATCAATGCCCTGCGGCGGCGGTTCACCTCTGGCCCATGGCCTCACCCAGGCAGCTCGCGTTGGCGCCAATGCTCTGGCCACTGGAGATCTTGGCCAGGTGGTGGTGGTGGCCATCACCGACGGACGCGGGAACGTGCCGCTCAGCACCTCCCTGGGCCAACCCGAGCTGGAGGGAGAGGAGAAACCCGACCTCAAGCAAGAGGTGCTGGACGTTGCCGCCCGCTACCGGATGCTCGGCATCAAGCTGCTGGTGATCGACACCGAGCGCAAGTTCATCGGTAGCGGCATGGGCAAAGACCTCGCCGAAGCTGCAGGCGGCAAATACGTTCAGCTGCCCAAGGCAAGCGATCAGGCGATTGCAGCGGTTGCGATGGACGCCATCAGCAACATCTAATCAGCACGATATCGGGTCGAAATCACATCAATATTGATCCGGCATCGTGCCTATTGAGCGATTTGCGCCGGATAGATTTCGCTAAACAATTCACCCAAGCCGATGGTGAGATTGCGCACGCCCTTCATAAACTCAGGATCACTTGTAAGTTGCGCCACATCGCCACCCACAGCATCGATCTTGGCGGTGAGCCGGGCAGCATTGGCGGCCGTCTGCTTGATCTCACTCACCGTCTGGGGATTATCGAGAGAGGAGACGATGTTGTTCACGTGAGCCGTGGCCGCCTCCAGATTGCGAATCACGGGAGCTGCCTTGGACAGTTCGTCCTGCAACTGAAGCGTCAGCGCCTTGAATTCCTTCGTGGTGGCCTCAATCTGCTCGAGTGAGGCAGCCACATTGGGGATCACCCGTTCGTCCTGAACCTTTGCCAGCAGCTCGTGCATTGTTGCTGTCACGGTAAAGAGGCTCGGGGCCTCTCCTCCCACAACAGTTCCACCATTGCAGAGCTGACGCGTTGGCTGACAATCGGTCCCGCGGGGGAGAGGTGCGTTATTGGGAAGGGGAGTAGCACCACTCACCAGTGCCACCTGGGCGTCACCACCCAGCAGCGAGCCCGCCCCCACCGTGGCCGTCACGGGGAGAGGCAGGCGCAGATCACCTTTGTCGATCTCAAGCTCTGCCACCACAGCCACAGGCGTGACCTCAATCGAGCGCACCGAACCAACCAGGATGCCCCGATAGGTGACAGGAGAACGCTCTGCCAGGCCCGCCGCATCGTTGAAACGGGCGGTCAGGGACCAGCGGCTGGACCCCAAACGAACCCCCAGAAGCCAAAGGGCCGTTGAAGCAAATCCGATGACGCCGCCAATCACCGTGAATCCGACGATGGCATCACGAACGCTGCGTCGCATGGTGGTTAGTGCTCCGCCGGTTGCATCGGTCCGCGCAGGCTACCCGTCCTGAACTGGACGACATAGGGGTTGTCTGTAGTGCGGAACGCATCCACCGAGCCTTCCCACTGGAACTGGCCGTCGTAGAGCATCACCACCCGTTCCGCGGAGCGTTCAATCGTGCTGCGCACGTGACTCACCACCACCGAACATCCCTGCGCCACAGTGGTGGTCTTCACAATCAAGTCCTCGATCCGCGTGCAAGCCACGGGGTCGAGCCCAGCTGTGGGCTCGTCATACAACAGCAAGGGCATCGACTGATCCCCCCGCTGAGGATCATCAATCAGCGCACGGGCGAAGCTCACCCGCTTCTGCATGCCACCACTCAATTCACCGGCATAGAGGTGAGCCACGTCGTAGAGCCCCACCGCCGCCAGGCAGCTGTGAACACGATTGCGAATCTCTTGCCGCGACAACTGCGCCCGTTCCCGCAACAGGAAGCCGACATTCTCCTCAACGGTAAGCGATGCCAACAGAGCAGGGTTCTGAAAGACCATCCGCACGTCCGGTGGATCGGTCTGGTCTAGCCGAAGGTATGTCTGGGGTTTGTTGAACAAGCGCAGCTCACCGCTTGTGGGCAACTGCAAACCAGCCAGCAGACGCAACACCGTTGACTTGCCAGCCCCTGATGGACCCACCACGGCCAAGCGCTCCCCGGCACGCAGGGTCAGGTTGACCCGATCCAAGACAGGCCGAGGACCCCACTGCATTATGAGGTCCCGCATCTCCACGACGGGTTCAAGCTGCGGCACGGTCTGGGCCGAAAAACACAAACATCCTGCCGCCTTTCCGCAAGCTCCGTACAGTTCGGTGAACTTGCTCACCAAGCCGTTCTTTGGCGCGAAAGCCCCCGACAAGCAGACGCCAAGCCCGGATCATGCGCGATAAACGGCGACGGGATCTGATGACCCGATCCCAAAGGGCCGTGCGCTGGTTACAACCTGGCCTGGTTGTCAAACGCTGGCTGCTGACTTCCGGCTTGGGCCTGCTGATGGCGCTGCTGGGGGCAGCCGTCTGGGCCGACCTGAAACCGATTTACTGGATTCTGGAAACCCTCAGCTGGCTGCTGAGCACCCTCACCACCGTGCTGCCCCGCGAGATCACCGGCCCCCTGGTGGTGCTCATCGGCAGTGGCCTTTTGCTATGGGGGCAAAGCCGCAGCTTCGGCTCTATTCAACAGGCTCTCGCCCCCGACAAGGACACCGTTCTGGTGGATGCTCTGAGAGCCAAAAGCCGCTTGAACCGGGGGCCCAACATCGTGGCCATCGGCGGCGGAACAGGCTTATCGACCCTGCTGAGCGGCCTCAAGAGATACAGCAGTCACATCACCGCCATTGTGACCGTCGCTGATGACGGCGGCAGCAGCGGAGTGCTCCGGCGTGAACTGGGAGTGCTGCCCCCAGGTGACATCCGCAACTGCCTGGCCGCCCTGTCCACCGAAGAGCCACTGCTCACCCGCCTATTCCAATACCGCTTTTCGGCTGGTAGCGGCCTGGAGGGTCACAGCTTCGGCAATTTGTTTCTTTCAGCCCTCTCAGCGATCACAGGCAATCTGGAAACAGCCATCACCGCGTCAAGTCGTGTGCTGGCGGTGCAGGGCCAGGTCGTACCAGCCACCAATGTGGATGTACGGCTCTGGGCGGAGCTGGAGAACGGCCAACGCATCGAAGGCGAGAGCAACATCGGCCACGCCCCAAGCCCCATTGTTCGTCTGGGCTGCATTCCCGAACGTCCACCTGCATTGCCCCGAGCCCTTGAAGCGATCGCCAATGCAGACCTGATCGTTCTCGGGCCGGGCAGCCTTTACACATCCCTGCTCCCCAATCTGCTGGTTCCGGAATTGGTGAGCGCCATCAAACGCAGCAAGGCACCCAGGCTTTACATCTGCAACTTGATGACGCAGCCCGGCGAAACGGATGGACTGGATGTGCGTGGCCATATCAGAGCCATCGAAGCTCAGCTCGCCAGCCTCGGCATTGAGCCCAGGCTGTTCAATGCCCTCCTAGCCCAAGACGACCTGCCCGAGTCTGATCTGGTGCGGTACTACCAAAGCCGCGGTGCCGATCCCGTGCGTTGCGATGCAGATGGACTCCGCTCAGACGGCTACGACGTCACTCAAGCACCTCTTCAGGGGGTTAGGCCAACAGCAACACTGCGCCACGACTCCCGCAGCCTTGCACTTGCAGTAATGCGGTTTTACCGCAGCCACCGGGCACAGAACGCTTCTTGAAGGAATCAATAGGCGTCCTGCATTTCGTAGAAATCAGGCTGAACGTAGTCCTTTCGTAGGGGCCAGCCTTTCCAATCTTCAGGCATCAGCAACCGTTTGGGATGCGGGTGCCCCTCGAATTGAATGCCGTACATGTCAAAGGTTTCACGCTCCTGCCAATCGGCACCACGGAACAGGCCATAGATCGAGGGCAGTGAGGGGGTTCCCTCACGGCTGAGGAAGACTTTGATCCTCACTTCCCGCAACTTGACTGAAGGATCGGCCGCCATGGCCTGAACCTGTTCAGCCATCGCCAACAGGTGATAGAAGCAAACCAGTTGCTTACCAGGACCTTCGTCGTAGCCCCCCTGACACTGCAAATAGTCGAAACCGTTGCTCTTAAGAGCCGCAGCAATCATCGGAAGCACGGCAGCTTCAACGCCGATCTGCTCAACACCGAGATGGTCAGGCTCCAGATTGTTGTGATCAAAGCCTTGCTTGTTCAGCCATTGGCTCACCGGACCAGGGTTGGGAGCAATAACTGCACCCGCTTCATGAGAGGCGGTAGATTTTTTGGAAGGGGTTTCGCTCATAGCTCGACAGATTCAGCAGCAGGGGTGAGCACAGCTGCATCGGTGGCCAGGGTCTGACCAGACGGAGCTGCAGCCAGGGCGGCTTTTTGGGATTCAGCCCGGAGGTAGGCGCCAGTCACGACGGGCTCCACACGCTTCATCTGATGGGAGACCGTCATGTAGCGATGGGTCTGCTGATGCTTGCGCCGCTCCACCAGCGACTCATCCCCAACTTTCTTACGCAGCTTGATCACGGCGTCAAAAATGGCTTCGGGGCGGGGCGGACAGCCTGGAAGATAGAGATCTACCGGAATTAGCTTGTCGACGCCGCGCACAGCGGTGGTGGAGTCAGCACTGAACATGCCCCCGGTGATAGTGCAGGCGCCCATGGCGATCACGTACTTCGGCTCGGGCATCTGCTCATAAAGCCGCACCAGGGCTGGGGCCATTTTCATGGTCACCGTTCCGGCCACGATCAGAAGGTCGGCCTGGCGCGGTGAACTTCGAGGAACGAGACCAAAACGGTCGAAATCGAAGCGAGAACCCAAAAGCGCTGCAAATTCAATGAAGCAGCAGGCTGTTCCATAAAGGAGGGGCCAAAGACTGCTCAGACGGGCCCAGTTGTGCAGGTCATCCAAGCTGGTGAGGATGACGTTCTCGCTGAGGTCGTTGGTGACCTTCGGGGCACCAATCGGACCACAGCTGGCTTCGCGCAGATCGCGAACAGCAGAAATGGAGGGGGATGTGTTTTCAGACATGACTAGCTCCACTCAAGGGCGCCTTTGCGCCAGGCGTAGGCCAAGGCCACCAGGAGGATGGCGATGAAAATCAAGGCTTCGATGAAGGCCAACAATCCAAGACGATTGAACGCCACAGCCCAGGGATAAAGAAACACGGTCTCGACGTCGAAAATGACGAAGACCAGAGCGAACATGTAATAGCGAATATTGAATTGAATCCAGGCGCCGCCAATGGGTTCCATGCCGGATTCGTAGGTGAGCTGGCGCTCACCGGCACGGCTTTTCGGTGCTACCAACTTGTTGGTAACCAGAGCCAACACAGGCACTGCTGCTGCTATCAGCAGAAACCCCAGGAAGGCGTCGTAGCCGGGCAGGGCAAACATGAAGGTCCCCGTAGACCAGGCCAGTCTGGCATTCACTGCCGGGAGTTGTCGCCGATAGAGTCATCTGGCCCAGCAACACAGCGGTGAGCGACGAACAACAGTCCTCCCAGCCGGTCGAAGCGACCGAAGCGGTGGAGCCAGAGGTTGAAACCGCCCCGGAGAGCGACACACGGACCCACCGTTTCGAATGCCGCAGCTGTGGCTACGTCTACGACCCTGAGGAAGGCGTCAAAAAGGTTGGTATCGAAGCCAACACGGCTTTCGAAGATCTCGACCCGATGTCTTTTCGTTGTCCGGTCTGCAGGAGCAGAGTGGCCGCTTTCCGCGACATCGGCCCACGCGCCAAAGCCAGCGGCTTCGACGAAAATCTGAATTTCGGCCTCGGTGTCAACCGAATGACCCCAGGACAGAAGAATGTTCTGATCTTTGGCGGCCTTGCCCTCGGCTTCGCCTTCTTCTTATCCCTTTATTCCCTGCGCTGAGGCCAACCCATGAAACGTCTGTTGAACTCTGCGACCCAGCTGATACTGGTTTTTGCGTTGGGGGTCAGCCTCAGCGGCTGCGTTACGACCCACGTTCCCACGGCCACCACCAGCCCCTGGCAGGCCATAGATCTCGACACCCAGGCCAACCCACTGGATGTGGCCTTCACCGACAGCCGCCACGGCTATCTGGTGGGCAGCAATCGGATGATCCGGGAAACCAATGACGGTGGCGCCCACTGGAGCGAGCGCAGTCTTGACCTGCCCGACGAAGAGAACTTTCGTCTGATCAGCATCGACTTCAATGGCGATGAAGGCTGGATCGCAGGGCAGCCAGGGCTACTGATGCACAGCGACGACGGCGGCCAGAACTGGACTCGCCTATTCCTCGACACCAAATTGCCCGGTGAGCCTTACCTGATCACTGCCCTTAGCAGCCATTCAGCAGAACTTGCCACCAACGTGGGGGCGGTCTACGAGACCCATAACGACGGCAGCAGCTGGGAAGCCAAGGTGACCGATGCCGCAGGTGCCGTACGCGACTTGCGACGTAGCAACGATGGCAGCTACGTGAGCGTGAGTGGCCTCGGCAACTTCTATGCCACATGGGAACCGGGCGATTCCGTCTGGCAGGTGCACCAGCGCGTGAGCAGCCAGCGGCTGCAAAGCATCGGCTTCCAGCCCGACGGCAATCTCTGGATGGTTGCTCGCGGTGCTCAGATACGCCTCAACGATGAACCTGGAAATTTCGACAGCTGGAGCAAAGCCATCATTCCCATCACTAACGGCTATGGCTACATGGATCTGGCCTGGGACGACGACGGAGCCATTTGGGCCGGCGGCGGCAATGGCACTCTTCTGGTGAGCAAAGACGGCGGCGAAAGCTGGGAAAACGACCCTGTCGGGGACCGTCAACCCAGCAACTTCACCCGTATGGTCTTCGACGGAGAGCATGCCTTTGTGCTGGGTGAGCGGGGCAACCTGCTCCGTTGGGCTGGCAACGCTGTGTAACTGAGGTACCCCTTCGCCCTCAGCTCACCAAACCCACCTCCTAAGATCGCAGTTCTGACACGCCCAACGCTATGGCCGCCGGCTCAACAGGGGAACGACCGTTCTTCGAAATCATCACGAGCATCCGTTACTGGGTGATCCACGCCGTGACACTGCCTTCCATCTTTTTGGCAGGCTTCCTGTTCGTGTCCACTGGCCTCGCCTACGACGCTTTCGGCACCCCTCGCCCCGATGCTTATTTCCAAGCATCTGAGAGCAAGGCTCCTGTGGTGAGCCAGCGCTACGAGGGCAAATCTGAACTCGACATCCGCCTGAAATAAGTCATGACACAAGCACCACCCGTCGCCACCACGCCACGCAACTACCCAATCTTCACGGTGCGTTGGCTGGCGTTGCACACCCTCGGTATCCCGACAGTGTTCTTCCTTGGCGCCCTCGGCGCGATGCAGTTCATCCGCCGCTGATCTGACCCATGGAACGCAATCCCAACCCCAACAACCTTCCGGTTGAGCTCAACCGCACGAGCCTGTACCTAGGCCTTCTGTTTGTCTTCGTGACCGGAGTGCTCATGTCCAGCTACTTCTTCAACTGAGGATTATTCGATGAGCGGAAAAAAATCCCCATACCCCGACGGTCGAATTCCCGATCGCAATCCTGATGGCACACCGGCTGTTCCCTGGAGAAGTCGCTGGACTGAAGGGGTTCTTCCCCTCTGGCTTGTTGCTACTGCAGGAGGAATGGCCGTTCTATTCGTTGTAGGCCTGTTCTTCTATGGTTCTTACACCGGTGTCGGTTCAGCCTGATTGATTCTTCCCAAAGAGATGAACCGGCCCTTGTGGTCGGTTTTTTTGTGCCTGATTCAATCTGCCCAGACCTGAGCACAAACGTTGTGGTTCATACCTCGAAATAGTCGCGGTACCAGAGGGCGAACGCATCCACTCCTGTCTCAATGGAGGTGGATGGCTTGAAGCCCACCCATTGCTCCAAAGCAGTGGTGTCCGCAGCAGTCGCCACCACATCACCAGGCTGCATCGGCTGAAAATCCTTGATTGCCTCTCGGCCAAGGGCCTTTTCCATCACTTCGATGAAGCGCAAAAGCTCAGTTGGTTGGCTGTTGCCAATGTTGAATACTCGATGCGGTGCTGCTGCCGTGGCCGGGTCAGGCTGAAGTGGATCAAACGCCGGATTAGCAGTTGCTGGCTTATTACAGCAACGCAGCACCCCTTCAACGATGTCATCGATGTAGGTGAAATCCCGCTGCATTTTGCCGTGGTTAAACACCTTGATCGGTTCACCCGCAAGGATGGCTCGTGCGAAGAGCATCGGGGCCATGTCGGGTCGACCCCAGGGGCCATACACCGTAAAAAACCGCAGACCAGTCGCCGGCAAACCATAGAGATGGCTGTAGGTGTGTGCCATTAGCTCATTGGCTTTCTTGCTGGCGGCATAAAGGCTCACCGGGTGGTTGACCGGCTGCTGCTCATGGAAGGGCAAATTTCGATTCCCGCCATACACCGAACTGCTCGAGGCATAGACCAGGTTTTCGGTGCCGTAGTGACGGCACCCTTCCAGCAAATGGCCAAAGCCCACCAGGTTGCTTTGGATGTAGGCCGCCGGATTCTCCAGGGAGTAACGAACACCGGCCTGAGCGGCGAGGTTCACCACCACCTCCGGCTTCTCAGCAGCGAACAACGCCATCAGGGCATCACCGTCCTCCAGAGCCATGTCTGCGAAGCGCCAGGCATCTTCAGAGGCGATCGCTTCGATCTGCCGCAACCTTGCCTGCTTCAGGCTGGGGTCGTAGTAATCATTCAGGCTATCGAGGCCTATAACACGTTCTCCGCGCTGCAGCAGTCGTGTTGAGAGGGCTGCACCGATGAAGCCCGCCGCACCGGTAATCAGAACAGTTCGCGACATCAACCCTCTCCGTCTCCGACACGCCACAGAGTCAGACCCGCCGCTCTGACCTGTTCGGGATCGGTCACAGCCCTCGAATCAAAGAGCCATGCTGGCTTGCGCATCAGTGCGGCCAGAGCCATCCAATTAAGAACCCTGTAGTGCTGCCATTCGGTGAGCACCAGCACGGCGTCGGCCCCGGTTACAGCGTCCTCAACGCTACCGGCCTCAGACCAACTGCCGGTTCCACTGAGAGCATCCGGCTGGGGTGCTGCCTCCTGTTGGAGGTCGCGGGCGATTTGTTGAGCCGTCACCTTGGGATCGTGAATGGCCAGCTGAGCACCTTCCTCGAGTAGATCACGGCAGATGCGAATTGCCGGAGATTCGCGGGTGTCGTTGGTGTCGGCTTTAAAGGCAAAGCCAAGGATGGCGAGCCGCTTTCCCGTGACGGTGCCGAACAGCTTCTGCACCACCAACCGGGCAATTCGGTGCTGTTGCCAGGTGTTCAAAGCCACAACACTTTCCCAATAATCCGCCACCTCCGGCAGTCCGAAATGCCGGCAGAGATACACCAGGTTGAGGATGTCCTTCTGGAAACAGCTGCCACCGAAGCCGGGCCCTGCGTTGAGGAACTTCGGACCAATCCGACTGTCTGTGCCAATGGCCCGAGCCACCTCGCGAACATCCGCCCCACTGGCTTCACAAAACGCCGCGATGGAGTTGATCGAGCTGATCCGTTGCGCCAAAAAGGCATTGGCCGTGAGCTTGGAAAGCTCACTGCTCCAAAGATTGGTGCGCAGGATCTGTTGCTGGGGCACCCAATTGGCATAGATCTCTGCCAGGGCATCAACAGCTGCCGGATCATCACCACCGATCAACACCCGATCGGGAGTCTCCAGATCACGGATGGCCGTTCCTTCCGCCAGAAACTCAGGATTGGAGAGCACCGAGAACGTGCGCTGATCGTCTCCCTCACTGGCGGCTTCCAGGATGGTTTGAATCGCAGCAGCCGTACGCACGGGCAAGGTGCTCTTCTCTACAACAATCGTGTGGCCCGAGGCGGCCTTCGCCACGGTGCGGGCACAAGCTTCCACCCAACGGAGATCGCTGGCCTGACCAGCCCCCAAGCCTTTGGTCTTGGTGGGGGTGTTCACTGAGATGAACACCATCTCGGCAGCGGCGATCGAGGCCTCCACATCGGTGGAGAAATGAAGGTTGCGTCCCCGTGCGCGCTCCACAACGGAGTCGAGACCTGGTTCATAAACCGGCAACTTGCCGAGGTCGGCATCATTCCAAGCATCAATACGGGCCTGGTTGATATCCACCACCTGCACTTGAACCTGCGGACAGCGATCGGCAATCACCGCCATGGTCGGGCCGCCCACATACCCAGCACCGATGCAGCAGATCCGTTGAATGGTCACGTTCCGCGGCCTTCGCCAAGTTCCAGGACATTACGGAACGAGTCGATGGTGGGCGACAGACCCTGCTCCAGTGACACAGTTGGTAGCCAATTCAGCTGCTGGCGGGCGAGATCGATCGCCGGCTGCCGCTGCTGAGGGTCATCCTTTGGGAGAAGTTTTTCCACCAATGGCAAAGCCGGGTTGACCTGCTTCCGCACCAAATCGGCCAACTGTCGAATCGTGAATTCATCGGGGTTACCGAGGTTGATCGGGCCCATGTGAGAGCCGTTCATCAAGCGAATCAAGCCTTCAACAAGATCACTGACGTAGCAGAAAGAACGGGTCTGGCTGCCATTGCCATAGAGCGTCAGTGGTTCGCCGCGCAGCGCTTGCACAATGAAGTTGCTCACAACCCGGCCGTCGTCCGGCAGCATGCGTGGTCCATAGGTGTTGAAGATGCGCGCCACCCGCACCTCAACGCCATTCATGCGCTGGTAGTCGAAACAGAGCGTCTCTGCGATGCGCTTCCCCTCGTCGTAGCAACTGCGCACACCAATCGGATTAACGGAGCCCCAGTAACTCTCAGGCTGAGGGTGCACCTCAGGATCCCCGTAAACCTCGCTGGTGCTGGCGAGCAGCAACCGTGCCCCCACCCTCCGGGCCAGTCCCAGCATGTTGTAAGTGCCTAGGAAGCTGGTTTTGGCCGTCTTGACCGGATTGAACTGATAGTGAATCGGTGAGGCAGGGCAAGCAAGATGCCAGATTCGGTCAACCTCAATCTTGATCGGTTCCGTGACGTCGTGGCGGACGAGTTCGAAACGGGGATGGCCGATCCAACGCGCAATGTTGGCCTTGCGTCCTGTGAAGTAATTGTCCAGGCAGATCACTTCATCGCCAGCCTCCATGAGGCGATCAATCAGGTGGGAGCCAAGGAAGCCGGCACCGCCAGTGACGAGGTTGATCTGCATCCTCAGGGGGTCAGCAGTCTCTCCACGATCGCGGACACAGGAGCGAGTGCAACGGTGGATTCCTCAGTCTGCTGGTTCAACGCCTTCAGGCGCACCTCACCGCGCTCAGCCTCGTCATCACCGATCACCAAGGCCCAACGCGCACCGCTGCGATCGGCCCGCTTGAACTGCTTGCCGAAAGCGGAGCCCGACGCATCCAACTCCACCCGAAGCCCTGAAGCCCGTAGGTCCCGAGCCAAAACAAGAGCAGCCCGCTCTGCCGCATCACCACGGTTCACCACATACACATCAGGGGCTGCGGCCGCCGTCAACCTCGCAGCTATACCCTGAGCATCCGCCTGGGCTGCTGCTTCCAGCACCAGCAACAACCGTTCCATGCCAAGAGCCCAACCTATGGCGGGGGTTGGGGCGCCTCCCAGCTGGCCGATCAAGCCGTCATAACGACCACCACCGCAGACGGTGGCCTGAGCCCCGAGTTGATCACTTGTGATCTCAAAGGCCGTGTGGCTGTAGTAGTCCAAACCCCGCACCAGCCGCGGATTGAGCCGGAAAGAAACGCCCAGGGAGGTCAGCCCGCGCTGCACGTCTACAAAACGCTCACAACTGGCCTCACAAAGCGCATCCGCCAGCGTTGGAGCCTCCTCCAACAGCGCCTGGGTGGCTTCGTTTTTGGAATCAAGGATGCGCAAGGGATTGGTGCTCAACCGCGCCTGAGAATCAGGATCGAGCGCCTCAGACCGCTGCTCAAGCCAAGCCACCAGGGCATTGCGGTAGGCCTGACGGTCTTCAGCGGTGCCAAGGCTGTTCAGCTCCAACTGCAAACCACCGACACCCAGGCTGTCGAGCAGATCCCAGGCCAGAGCAATCACCTCAACATCGCTCCGAGCCCGCTCTGCCCCGAGCCACTCCACCCCGATCTGATGGAACTGCCGCTGCCGGCCCGCCTGAGGGCGCTCATAGCGAAACATCGGACCCGCATACCAAAGCTTCTGGGCGCCCTGACTCAGCAAACCGTGCTGAAGGGCAGCACGCACCACTGATGCGGTGCCCTCCGGCCGCAAGGTGCAGGAGCGATCGCCGCGATCCTGAAAGCTGTACATCTCCTTGCCCACCACATCGGTGGCTTCACCGATGCCACGGCAGAACAGGTCCGTCGTCTCTAAAAGTGGCGTCCGAATCTCACCAAACCCAGAACGCTGGAAATGCTCCCGCGCCATGGCCTCCACCGCTTGCCAGCGCTGAAGCGCCTCCGGCAGCAGATCCACCATGCCCCTGAGGCTCTGGAGCTGACTCACGTACGGGATTCAGGTACAGCAACTCAGTCTGCCGGGTGGCCTCAGCTGCTTCAAAATCAGATCGTGTTGTGAACTCTGCGAACGATGGGCAGCCGCGTTTTGGTCACAGGCGGCGCCGGTTTCATCGGCAGCCACACCTGCCTCGTTCTGCTCGAGTCCGGTTACGACCTGCTGATCCTGGACAACTTTTCCAACAGCTCTCCAGAAGCCCTTGCCAGGGTGGCCGCTGTCGCCAACGTTGCTCTCGACAGCCAACGGCTGCAGATCCAGCGAGGGGACATCCGCGATCCCATCACCCTCAATGAGCTCTTTTCGGCGGCTGCCGCCACTGGTCGTCCCTTTGATGCCGTCATCCATTTCGCCGGGCTCAAAGCGGTCGGCGAATCCGTTGAAAAGCCACTTCTATACTGGGATGTCAACGTCGCGGGCTCACGAACTCTGCTCGCGGCCATGGATTCCCATGCCTGCCGCACCCTTGTCTTCAGCAGCAGCGCCACCGTCTACGGCTACCCCGAAACCGTTCCGATCCCTGAATCAGCACCCATCCAACCCATCAACCCTTACGGCTTTTCCAAAGCCGCTGTTGAGCAGATGCTCGCGGATCTCAACAACAGCGCTCCCAACACTTGGCGCATCGCATCCCTCCGCTACTTCAATCCCGTGGGTGCCCATCCCAGCGGTCGCATCGGAGAAGACCCCATGGGCATCCCCAACAACCTCTTTCCTTTCCTCTCCCAGGTCGCTGTCGGCCGTCGCGAGGAACTCAAAATTTTTGGCAGCGATTGGCCCACCCATGATGGCACCGGCGTGCGCGACTTCATCCACGTGATGGATCTTGCTGAAGGCCACAAAGCCGCCCTCGAAACGCTGCTGAGCCAAGGGCCACAGCACCTCACCTGCAACCTCGGCAGCGGCGATGGGGCCAGTGTTCTCGACGTGGTCAACGCCTTCTCCGCCGCCAGCGGACAAGACATCCCCTACGCCCTCGTCGACCGGCGACCTGGCGATGCCGCCATCACCGTGGCCGATCCCACATGCGCCGCCAGCACCCTCCTTTGGCGTACGAAACGCACGCTCACCGACATGTGCCGCGATGGCTGGTCCTGGCAGCAGGCCAATCCAGCGGGGTATCGGCAGAACCCATGACTGGACCTGGTGGACTGCTTCTAGCCGGTGGCGGCCACAGCCATGCACTTCTGCTCAAACGCTGGGCCATGCAGCCGGAGCGACGCCCGCAACAGAGCATCACCCTGGTCAACCGCTGCAGCACAGCCCTGTATTCAGGCATGGTGCCGGGGTTGATCGCCGGGCTGTATCAACGCGACGAGCTCGCTATCGACCTGCGTCAGCTTTGTGACCGAGTCGGGGTGGCTTTCGTAGAAGCAGAAATCACCGGATTGAATCCTAAGCAAAACCTTCTGCACCTCCGCGACCGCCCTGCACTCCACTTCAATTGGCTCAGCCTGGATGTGGGAGCGGTGAGCCGACCGAGCGCCGCAGGGGTCCCCATCAAACCGTTGGAAGCCTCGCTTTCCTTTCTCGAAAGCGAAGACCCAAGCGATCCCAATCCACTGCGGGTGATCGGAGCGGGAGCTGCCGGCCTGGAGGTGGTCCTGGCATTACGCCGTCGCTGGCCACAACGCGAGCTCCAGCTGCAACAGCGCAGGGGACAGCTGGATCCAGCCGTCCAAAACGTGCTGCGAAAGGCCAATATCGCCGTCACCGACGACGACAGCCACCACAACGGACCCAGCCTGCTCTGCACGGGAAGCCAGGGGGTCGCCTGGCTGGCGACGGCTGGTCTGCCTTTAGCTCCCGATGGTCGGGTCCGCACCGATCGCCACCTGAGGGTCGAAGGTCATCCATGCCTTTTCGCCAGCGGCGACTGTGCCGTGATCAGCACATCACCCCGGCCAGCGTCTGGGGTGTGGGCGGTGCGCGCCGGACGCCCCCTGGCCATCAATCTGGAAGCAGCCTGCCAGGGGAAACCCCTACGGCCCTGGCATCCTCAGCGCAAAGCCCTCCAACTTATCGGCAGTCATGAAGATGCCGCCTGGGCGCGTTGGGGCGGCTGGCGAATGGGGCCATCCCGCCTGCTTTGGCACCTGAAGCAACGGATCGATCGGGCCTTCATGACTGGATTTCTGCAGCCAGCAGCGATGGCCGATGCAGCACCGATGGCCTGCCGGGGTTGCGCGGCCAAGTTGCCGGCCCAACCCCTGGCCGCAGCACTGGAGCGGGTGGGGCTGGGGGGACAGCCCGAAGACGCCGCCCATCTTGCTGGGCATCCAGGACTCCTGCAGAGCATGGATGGCTTTCCAGCCCTGGTAAGTGACCCCTGGCTCAACGGCCGTCTGACAGCCCTCCACGCCTGCTCTGATCTCTGGGCCTGCGGTGCCCCGGTCTCCAGCGCTATGGCAACGATCACGCTGCCGATGATCTCAGCCGACGAACAGCAGGAGCTGCTGGTGCAGACATTGGCAGGCATCCGCTCGGTTCTGGATGAACAGTGCGCCGCGCTGATCGGTGGACACACAATGGAATCCCGCAGCACCTCACCGCTGCCGGCCAGCCTCGGGGTGCAGGTCACCCTCACGGTGAACGGCAACAGCCCCCAATCACCCTGGCTGAAAACGGGCCTACGCCCAGGAGATGCACTGCTGATCAGTCGCCCCCTGGGCACCGGGGTGCTTTTTGCGGGGGCCATGAGTGGCGCCACCAAGGCGGCTGATCTGGATACTGCGCTGCAGACCATGGCCTGCAGCCAGCACACGCTGCTTGAACAGATCGAGCCAATCCGCAGGGGCATTCACGCCTGCACCGACATCACCGGTTTCGGCCTGCTTGGGCATCTGGGCGAAATGCTCCAGAACAGTCCAGGACTGACCATCGAACTAGAGGGTCCTGCCATCCCGGCGTACCCCGGTGCACTTGAGCTGTTCGAACAAGGCGTCTCCAGCACTCTGGCCCCCTCCAACCGTGCTGCCTGGCGATGGCTCGAGGGCCCGGTTCAGCTAAGAAATAACGCGTCGCCAGCCATGCTCGAACTGCTGGTTGACCCACAGACCTGTGGTCCCTTGCTACTGGCCTGCACCAGCAAGGCCGCAGCTCAACTCACTAGGAACGGCCCATGGCTTCAGATCGGCAACACAACAGCTGCACATGACTGAGGTCGTTCGCAGGTTGATCACAGTGGTAACCAGCCTGCTCAACTTGTGATTGCAAGAGTTTGAGCTTGCGCTCCATGGCCTGTGGAGGTCCAATGCTGGACAGCTAGAGCTCCGAAGGCAATGGCAGCGCAACCAGACATTTTTCCAGATCGTCGACATCCCTCCAGAGCACGGGATCCGGTGGGATCCGACCCATGGCAATTTTCATACGATCACTGAGATTGAGCAAACGGGCGCGCGGTCCATAAAGGTCCACGAGGCCACCGGTGCGCTGGATGATCAGACGGAACTGATCCTGTTCACGGACTCCCCCCAGAGCAGAATCCAGTTCATAAAAACCGGGCCCCCACCAACTGGCCAACAACAGGCCCAGCACCCTAACTGCACAGCCACGGCTAAGACTATTGAGGTTTAGAGCAACGAACTGAACGGCCAAAACAGTAAACAAAGCCTGCACGAGCACAACGCAATAACGGCTGAAGGCCATCGGCGTCACGAACTACACCCACCACAACTCCAACCACCAGCAACAGGGACAGGAGCAAGCCGGTTCAATCCAGGACACCAGGCTCAGGCCAAGACATCCGGTGCAGCCCTCCCCAACGCCACAACACCACCACCAGCAAAATCAATCCCAACTGGGGCAGCGGCCAAAGCCCAAGCCCCCGGGCCAGGGTCTCTTCCAAAAGTGCGTAATCCGGGGGACCGATCCAGCTGGCTGCCCTAGCCCTGAACAAAAAGTCAGCGGCATTAACGATACAAACCAAGCCAGGCAATGCAGCCATCAGAGCCGCCAACGCAAACCGGGTGCGACCCTGCACACCGTCCCAGACAGAAGCAGCAAGGCATAACTCTTGCCTTCAATGGCGAAACACACCAGATAAGGACTGCAAAACGCAAGCAGGCCAGCCACCGTCAGAACCTTGACCTTGCGCCCGCCAATAGCGAGTGACTGGCGCACCATCACAACTCCGCCCAAACAATAACCACACCAAGACAACAGTCTTAATGTGACCGGATTTTGACCAATAAGCCGACCCCAAATCCACAGAAAAAGCAATAAAAAGGTGGCTGGATGTCTTCACAAAGCATCTCAATAAAAGCTGCCATGCTGGGCTCAAAACTCTTACCAACGCGGTAGAGTCCATCAATCCATAAGGGCGTAGCATCAATCAAGAAAAGAGTTCGAAGTGCAAAGGCACTACAAACCTAAGTAGAAATAAATAGCCACTCGTTTTTATTACTCCTTATCCTGAGCCTCACGGCGGAGCCTATTCAACTCCTGACCCAAAGCTGGGCCAGCACTCCAGCCAGAGTCCAGGAGCTGACGGGCGGTCTTCGGCGATTTGATCTTCCGCCAGCGTCCCCACCAGCGCAACAGAGGTTTCCATTGAACAGGCATCAGGCAAATCAGCAGAGCCACGCTTTCAGCCTTCGCACCACGCGCCTCCAGGACCTCAGACCAGACCGACGGGAGCGACGAAACACGTGGGCCATCCGCCAGAAGCCATTGCTTCAAATCCACCATCTGGCGTAACCAATGCTGCTGCTGACCAGGAAGCTGAAGTCGCTGCGCAATACGCAACGGATGCCTGGCACCGGACACCAAAGCCAGCATGAGGGGGAGCTCCAGCCGCTGAGCCCAGTGCAATCGCCGCATTAATAGCGGATCGCCCTGGAGGCTCGGATCAATCAGCGTCAAAGCCTGCCATTGCTGCAGACAAGCGACGGCCTGCGACCAAGGTTCATGCTGGAACAAACGGTCGAGTTCCATCCTCAGACGGGTCGAGAGCGCCGGTGGGGCCGCCGTTACTGAAGCACTGTTGGACCAAGCCCAGGGCCAGGCCTGAATGGTTTGGGTGATTTGATCCTCAGTTTTTTCATCCAACGTGAACCCCAGTCGAGCCGCATAGCGTGCTGCCCTAATCACGCGGGTGGGGTCATCCCGAATGCTGTGGTCATGCAGCAGTGTCAATTGCTTGTCAGCCAGCCCGCGTTGACCCGAATGGGAATCAACCAACTGCTCAGCCATGAGATCAATAGCCATGGCATTGATGGTGAAATCCCGCCGGAGAAGATCCTGCTCCAACGTGCCGTATTCCACCTTGGGATTCTGAGCGGGAACCGGGTAGATCTCCCGCCGGGCTGACGCCAAATCAACAGGGATTCCATCGAAACGCAGTGCAACTGTCCCGTAAGTCCCGTAATGCTGAACATCCGTGACCCGTTGCGAACCACAGCGCTGCATCAGCACGTCCGCTAAGGCCAGAGCATTCCCCTCGACAACCCAATCAAGATCGGGAACACCGGCCCATGGAACACCATGCAGCTGATGCAGCAGCAGGTCTCGGACCACGCCACCCACGAGGGCCAGCCGCGTCACTCCTGCGTCTTGAGCAGCACACCGCAACTCAGCCGCTAATGATGGCGGTACACCGGGCAGATCCAATGCGTGGTGCTTCGGTCGGCAGCTCAATCATCTCGCATATACATAGGATGAACCCCTTGAGATCAACCTCCTCAACCATCAGGCTCAATTGGGGCGAGACGCGGATCCAGGATCTTGGGACCCATCCCTGCAAACTTGACCGCGATTGACACCTTCTCGCCACTACCGAAGGTATGGGTGATCTCCCCAACACCGAAGCTGGCATGCATCACCTTGTCACCCACCTGCCAGCTCCGACCAGGAGCCGGCCCTGCCTGACGTCGCCGCACCGCATTCGCAGGGGCCGATGACGGCTTGTCCCTATCCACACGGGTAAGCCGTTCCAGTCGCCTCTCGCGCCGAAGCGCTGCTCCACCACTCTGTGGAATTTCCCCCTGCACCAGAGCCTCCGGCAGCTCCGAAAGAAATACCGACGGAACCGCCGCCTCCCGCATCCCACCCCAAAGACGCCGCTCACTGGCATGGGAAAGGAACAAACGCTCCTTCGCCCGGGTAATGCCCACATAGCAAAGACGTCGTTCCTCCTCCAGGGATGCCGGATCGTCGAGGGAGCGATAGCTGGGGAACAGTCCCTGCTCCATACCCACCAGGCAGACCACAGGAAACTCCAGTCCCTTGCTGCTGTGCAGCGTCATCAAAGTGACACGGTCCGCGGCAGTGTCCTTGCTGTCGGCATCACTGGACAGTGCTGCACCGGCCAGAAATCCCTCCAGATCACCCTCCTCGTTCTCCTCCTGGTACTGAAGAGCGGCGTTCACCAATTCCTGCAGGTTGCGACGCCGCTCCTCAGCTTCATCGGTGCCATCAGCTATCAACTCGCTGACGTAACCGCTTTTCTCTAATACCTGCTGAATCAGTTCCGAGGGTGCCACCTCACGGCTGCGCGACTGGAGATCATTGACAAGATCGCAGAACTGAAGGAGCCCCTTGGCTGAACGACCGCCAAGGGAGCGCACCGCTTCAGGGTCACTCACCACATCCCACAGCGGAATGCCCAGCTGATTGGCCGCATCGGTGAGCCGCTGGATCGTGGTCTTGCCAATGCCGCGCTTGGGCACATTGATCACCCGCAGCAGGCTGACGGTATCCGCCGGGTTGATCAGCAGCCGCAGATAGGCCAGAAGATCTTTGATCTCACGCCGGTCATAGAAGCGCATTCCGCCTACAACGATATAGGGGATGCCCCAACGCACCAGCGATTCCTCGACCGAACGGGACTGGGCATTGGTGCGATAAAGCACGGCCATGTCACCCCAGCTGAGCTCGGGATTGGCAGCTTCCATCGTCCGCAACCGGTGCACCACAGCCTCCGCCTCAGCGATTTCGTCATCACAGCGGGTGAGGGAGATCAATTCCCCCTCACCACGCGTAGGGCGCAACACTTTGTCGATACGTTCGCTGTTGTTAGAAATCAGCGCATTGGCCGCCCCCAGGATCGTGGCGGTGGAGCGGTAATTCTCCTCCAGCTTCACCATCGTGCGAGTGGCCTCATCCGGAGCCTGATCACCGAAATCGTCCTGAAAGCCCATCAGAATCGTGAAATCTGCAGCACGGAAGCTGTAAATGCTCTGGTCGGCGTCACCCACCACAAACACCGAACGCCCGGCCCAGTCGTCGTAATCCTGCGGTTCCTTGCCATCGGTCACCAGCAGCTTGATCAGGTCGTACTGGGTGCGGTTGGTGTCCTGATACTCATCCACCAGAACGTGACGGAATCGACGATGCCAGTAGCTGCGCACCTGCTCGTTTTGCTGCAAGAGCTGCACCGGAAGGAGCAGCAAATCGTCAAAATCGAGGGCATTGTTTGCCGCCAGTGCCTTGCGGTAACGCCGGTAGACGTCAGCGATGAGCTTTCCCCGCTGCCCTTCAGCATTAGCCTCGAGCTGATCGGGCAGCCAGCCCTGGTTTTTGGCGTTGCTGATCGCCCAACGAGTCTTCTTGGGGTCAAAGCGCTTGGGATCCAGCTGCAGTTCCTGAGTAACGATCTCCCTGACCAGGCTCTGGGCATCAGCTTCGTCGTAGATCGAAAACTGCTTTGTCCAAGTGAGTCCTTCGGAGTCCTGGAATTTATCGATGTCGTAGCGGAGCATCCGCGCAAACAACGCGTGGAAGGTGCCGATCCAGAGTTCTTTGGTGACTTCGCGGTAGATGCGCGAACGCAACTGACGCTGCTCCACTGGCGGCAGGGTGCTCCAAGGCTGACCATATTGGCTCTGCGCCAGCTTTTGGGCCAAGAGCAGCTCAAGCCGCTCCCTCATCTCTCGAGCGGCTTTATTGGTAAAGGTAACGGCCAGAACATGCGCCGGATCTGCACCGTGCTCTCCGATCAGGTGAGCAATCCGATGAGTAAGTGCCCGCGTTTTGCCACTGCCAGCACCCGCCACCACAAGTAGGGGCCCCTCACAATGATCGACAGCCCGCCGTTGGGCGTCGTTAAGTCCATCTAAAAAACTCATAGATCAATTTTAGAGGCAGTAAGCGTAAAAACATGACCAGAGCCTCAAAACCACAACCGCACCTCATTTTCAAGAATCAACATGTTTAACCAAACTACAAAGTATTTCGCGCCAATTTGCTCTTGACCAGCATCGCATAAACGAAACAAACAAAAACTTTGCCGCATATTCCAAAAATATCAAATTTCTCCATCGGCACAATGCCTGGCTGGGCATTCGTGGATTAAACTTTAAGGGAAAGGCTACAGAAACATGACCCAAGAGAATCCGACAACCGAAGCTGATTTATCTTTAGTACTTTGCACGTACGGAAGAACAAATGAGGTTGATAGCTTCCTCAATTCAATTTACATGCAAACAAAAAAGCCAGCTGAGATCATCATCGTAGATCAAAACGAAGAAGACATATTGCATAATATTTTAAAAAAGTGGAGCTCAAAGCTTCCAATAATGCACAATAGAGTTAACTTCAAAGGAGCTTCAAAATCCAGGAACTATGGCGCCAAAAAAGCTGTGTTCTCGTTAATAGCCTTTCCTGATGATGATTGTCTATACCCACCTAGACTTATAGAAAATATCATAAGATTATTTCAGATAAAAGCAGAAGTCGACACAGTCATAACAGCCAAAATAGAACCATCAGAAATCAACGGCAGTCTATCCGAACCAAGCCTAAGTCATTCCCAGGTAAATTCTACACTAGACTTGTTCAAAGCCAAGGCTGAAACCTCAAATATCTTTACCAAAAAATCAGAACTTGAAAAACTTTCATACATTTTCAGTGAAAATATTGGACCTGGCGCAAACACCCCATGGGCATCAAACGAGGAAACAGATTTATTGATTCGACTTCTCAAACAAGAAACAATCATAATTAAATTAAAGGAATTATCAATTGCCCATCACTCACTTCAAGTTTCTCCGGTCAGAAGCCTTAAATACGGCATGGGAAGATTCGAAGTCATTTCAAAACATCAACTCGGCGTAGGAATATATCTGATAAATTTACTTCAGCCTATAGCTAGATATCTGAAAACCCCGAAGCTATACAACCTTATGCTTTGCCTCTCAACAATGCTAGGAAGATCTGGAATATTAAACCAAGTATACAAGATACTTAATGCTCGCCATAACTATTGATATCACTAGCCAGCTTTAATTCGATATTTTGATCCTGCAAGTATGCCTATAGCCATCCAGAAAAAAGGGAAATCACCAAGGTGCCCATTATGCATAGAATAAATTAGGGCCTGTGCTGCCATAAGACCGGAAGGAAGAGTAGTAGGATTATTTTTGATCTCCTTAAAAAAATTGGCTAATGGGGAAAACATACAATAAAGCAATGGGAGAGTCATAGAAATACCACCTATAGCCAAAGACTCAAACACATAGTTGTGTGGATAATAAACACCTTTCTCAATCTCTAGGCTACCAAGTATCTCTTGCAAACGAAAACCAATACCCATAAAAGGATTAGCCACAAATTGCTCAATAGATATTTTCCAAAATTCTAAACGTGACAAAATAGTATTAGCAGATCTTGGCGTAAATACTTTTTCCAATAAATGTGGCGAAGTTCCAATCAATAAAATTAATATAGAAAACGGGATTACCAGCTGCAAAGCGTATTTAGATTTCATCAGTCCTTTAAATTCAAGGCGAGAGCGAAGAAGAAAAACCGATGCGCAAATCATCAACAAACTGGCTAGAAAAACCCCCCTTGTCGCACTATAAATAATTACAAATAAACCAAAAAGTATACCTAAGTACGAAGCTATCGGGGTTGAATTAACCTGAATCAATCTTGCCTTATTAAACATGACTTTTATAAGACAAAGCATCATCAAAGTACAGCCTGCATTTGCGCAGGTAATGGCATTTAAATGCTCTAAATAAAATCGACCTTGGTCCAGGCCAGGATCTACAAGAAAACAAATAATTGAAATACCAATTAAGAATACTCCATACTTAACTTGTCTGATAAGCGCAAAATCAAGCTTTTGCTGCAATGCCATAATATAACAACAAATAGCAATTGGCAAAGAACTACCTAAACTCCAAGCCAATAATTCCCATACCGGCAAAGCTAATGCAACTTCAGATACATAGACATCATAAAAAAGTCTTAGTAGGTATAAACACCAAAACAACAAAACAGAAAAAATCCACACATTAAAGCAATCTCGTATTCTCTTTTCACGTATATATAAATAAATATAACCATAACTAAATATCATGATTGATAGCCTAAGCAAGAGCATTACAAATCGATTATCAACACTCAAAAGATTAGCAAGAGAGGAAAAAAAGACCTGGCCAAATAATATTAACGCAAAATATGAATCAACAATATGCACTCTTAGCAATTTGGGCATATGTTGTGATAATTTAAGCGGCAAATCGATTTATCATACATGAATATTTTAGCATAATCCGTCAAATGATTGCAGCTCAATCATGCTGCGAAAGTTACTTGATGTTTCTCGAAGTTGATCGAATTGGCCACATGCGACAATCTTCCCGTCAAGAAATTCATATATACGATCACATTTTTTTATAGTCGACAATCTATGAGCTATTACTAGAGTTGTGCATCTTCGACCAATAATCTCAAGAGACTGCATCACTTCAGACTCTGTTCGATTGTCTAATGCACTTGTAGCCTCATCTAAAATCAAAAACTTTGCTTGCCTGTAGAAAGCCCTAGCCAAAGCTAATCTTTGACGTTGACCACCTGAAAGACTAATACCATTATCACCAATAGGTGTATAGAGTCCATAAGATAATTCAGAAACAATTTCATCTAATTGAGCTGCTGCTAGAGCATCCCAAACTTTATCTTCGTCCACTTTTTCTAGAGCCTGCCCAAACGCTACATTCGAAATAATAGAATCTGACAATAACTGAATTGATTGCGGAACTTTTGCACAACATGTATGCCATGCAGAAATTTCACTTTCTAAAAGCGGTATACCATCTAAAATAAGTTTTCCTCTCTGTGGATGTAACAATGAAAGCATTATATTGGCTGCAGTTGATTTACCGCTTCCTGAAGGCCCAACAAAAGCAACACGCGAACCAACTGGAATGTCTATATTTATACCCTTAAGGACTGAATTGTCAGATGAAGGGTATGAGTAGTGCACATTTGAAAGACTGATTGATCTTTTGGGGAAAATACCCTCGGCACATGAAATTGTAGATTTTATGTTAGTAGAGTTAAAAGTATTGGTATTATTTAGGAGTGACAAAATATTTTTGATTTCAGGCAGTCCACCCCTGAGTATCGAGATGGATGCAAAAAGATCCTGCAAGGGCTTTGCAAGCCTCAAAGCACCTACCGACAAAATTGACAAAAACGGGAGAATTTCAATGATCTTTTCTTGTTGCCCGGAAAGAATTTGTGGCAAAACCCCTACCAAAAAAATCGCCGATATACCCAAGGGTTCGATAAATAATCTTGGAATTTCGGGAAGTACAACTGTGTCAACCACAGACTTTTTATAAATTTGCGTAGAGCCTATATATCGATTGATAAAGTATTCTTCGTTTAATCCAAGCTTTAAATCAGCAACTGATCCAAGTGATTCAAAAAAACTCTTGGTATATTTTTCTCTATTGATAATTTTTCGCTTAGATGCAAAGCGAAGCTTTGGTGTTATAAAATAGGATAGGGCCACATACATCAGAAGCATAGTTAATATTAAGGCGAAAGATGCTCCACCCCCTACATATAAAATTCCAGCAATCAACATAACTATACTAATTATGCAGCTAATTGCTCTCAATGCTGGGGTAAGTATATCTCGAAGAAGCGCTTCTAAGTTAGATAATAGATCTGAAGCAAGAGATGTTATACTTCCTGAAAGGTGACGTTCATATGGCTGCTCAAGAATCTGCCTAAAAATACGGCATGAAAGATTAAGCCATATTTCTCCAGCAAGATTTTCTTGCATGAAACGGAGTGTTAGCCGAACAGCTGACTGCAACCAATTTACTAAGATAAAAATTGCTATAAGCCACAGAGACTGTTCGTATACACTTGCACCAAATACTTTGATGCCAGGAAGAAGATTTCCTAAATCGCTACCTACAAGGCTACCCGTAAGTCTGCCTATCACCGCAACGGCGGCAAAATCAAGAAAGCCAGACAATATTGAGACTGGAAATATTAACCAAACCCTGGATAGGACATTGGGTTCAACATAATTAATGAGCTGTCTTAGCCCAACCAGAGTCCTACTCGTAAAAACATTTTGCACATTTAGTGAACAAGTATATTTATTTTACTTGACTTAGTTCAAGTTCCAAAGAATTGCAGACAGCCACTCAACCGATTGACCACCAATCCAGACTCACACCAGGCCTACAAAGATGCTAGAGAATAAATCTAAGTTTCTGCAATTGGTGAGAAGCACTAGTTGATTACCTCTTGACATCTAAAAGAAAAAGAATTGCGCAAGCGCTCTTAAAAAATACTTAAAAAATTATTTAGACAACTGAATATGCT
>NZ_VTKY01000007.1 GCF_020514095.1 Synechococcus sp. MU1643
CTGGTGTTGCAACGATCAACCTGGCCGATGACACCAACGGAAAGTCGGTAGTCACTACTGGTGCAGCCGCTGACGTGGTAACCATCTCTGCTTCTGACCTTGGTGACAACATCACGACTGGTCTAGAGGCTGACACCATCAAGGCTTCCAACGGTCACTTGACGGTACTTGACACCATCTCTGCTGGTGGCGGTACTGACATTCTTGAGTTGCTTACAGACGGAACAACTCTTGCTGATGCTGCATTTACTAACGTCACGAGCCTTGAGACGGTTACCTCTACAGCCGGCTCTCAAATTACCGCTTTGACACTGAGCACCCTTGCAGCTGCAGCTGGTGTTGAGACAGTTACCTTCAACGATGCAACAGCTGCCGATACCCTCACGGTTCAAGCAGGCTTTACTAACAACCTCACTGTCAACCTCGACGCAGATACCAACGCCAACAAAATTGATGCCACTAACTACACGAAGGTGTTGACTGTGGTTGCAGAAGCAGATGAATTTGACACCACTGCTTCAACAGTTACCGGTGGTACTGGATCTACTGACAAGATCAAGTTTGCTGGTGGTGGTAACGCCATTGTTGCCGCTGATTTGGCCAACGTTACTAACGTCGAAACCTTTGAAGCTACCGGTATTACCGCTGCATTCGGTCTGGCACTTAACAATGCTAATGCCACTTTTACCGATATCAGTAACTACCAAACCATTACGGTTGATGCTTCTTCTCTCACGACTGGTGTCGCAACGATCGATGCTTCAGCTGAGAATGATGCCAAAGTCGTAATTACAACTGGTGCAGCTGCTGACGTTGTTACTGCATCAACATCAGCTCACATTGGTGACAACATCACTACTGGACTAGAGAACGACACTATTCATCTTTCTGCTGATGGTGTTTTAACTTCCGCTGATACTATTGCTGCTGGTGGTGGTACCACTGACACAATTAGTATTTCGGCTGATTCTTCCATCGCTGATGCTGCATTTACCAACGTCACTGGAGTCGAAGTTCTTACGACGGCTACCGACATTGATTTCACAGCCCTGACATTGGGTGCCCATGCTATGGCTGCAGGCATCGATACAGTCACCTTCGTTGGCGATGGCACTAACACTTTGACGGTTGGATCTGGTTTTACCAACAACCTTGCAGTCAATCTGAGAGATGCCACTGTTAACGACAATGTTGACGCTTCTGGTTCTTCAGCTGCTATTGCTGTTGCAGCTAATTCAGATGATGTTGCTGCAACAGATACGATCAAAGGTGGTTCTGGCACCAGTGATTCGCTCACACTTACTGCTAATGACGGTACTTCTACCATCACATTGGTGACTGGTATTGAGACAATTACCGTCGCCTATGCAGCAAACAAGGACGCCACGATTGTTATGGGTGCCAATGACACCCAAATTGCATCCGGCAAGACTCTCACTGTTGATGCTTCTGCAATGACAGAGACTGATGAGATTCTTACTTTCACCGGTAACGCTGCAGAAACGGATGGCTTCTTGAACATCACTGGTTCAGCTGGTGCAGACGCTATTACAGGTGCTGGTGCAGCTGACACAATTACTGGTGGTGCAGGTGCCGACACTATTACTTCTGGTGCAGGTGCTGACTCCATTGTTGGTGGTGCAGGTGCCGACTCCATCACAGCAGGTGCTGGAGCTGACACCCTGACAGGTGGAACCGAGGCTGATACCTTCGTCTACACCGCAGTCGCTCAGTCGAATTCTTCAGCTACTGACACCATCACTGACTTCACCAGTGGTGCTGACAAGTTGAATATCACCTTGGATTACAGCGGACTCGGCGCAGGTTCTCATGCAACAGTCAATGCAACTGTTGTTACTGCAGCTGCTGGTATCACTGCTGTGCAAGCATCTCTCTCTGCTGAGCGTGGTCAGTACATCCATGACACGACCAACAACAAGTTGTACGTCAATGTCAACGATGACAACCTGATCACCACACTTGATTATTCGATTGCTACCACTACAGCTGCTGCTGATGGTGATATCAATTTCACTATCAGTGGTGGTGCTGGCAATGACACAATCACTGCAGGCGGTGGTGCAGACACGATTACAGGCGGTGCTGGTTCTGACAGCATTGTTGGTGGATCTGGTGCAGATACCTACATTCATGCTGGTACCGGAACTGGTGATGGCTTCGACTTGATTACTTTCGTTGCCGCCGATGACATCATCGACTTCACAACCAATAGTGCGTTGGTTAATGGAACAGCAGTGACTGCTTATGCAGAGGGAGCAAAGGGTAACCTTGGTGCTACTACGGCCTTCCAAGTCTTCTCCGACGACATTATTGTTGCTAACTCTCTTGTCGGTCCTACAGCAGCTGAGATTGAAACCTATCTGGCTGCTACAGAGGTCTTCAACAATGGTGCTACCAACGATTCGGTTTACATCGCCGCTGACAATGGTACTGACACCTTCATCTTCCTCGTTACTGAAGGAGCTGATGGTACCAACAAGCAGTTTGACGCTGCTGATGATTCCAGTATCGCCATGATGCGTCTTGTTGGAGTTGACGATGCTACAGGTCTGTCAGCCGCCAACTTTGCTGACTTCACCTGATCTGTCTTCCATATATTTCCCCTCCGAAAGGAGGGGTTTTTTTTGTCTAATTCTTTTTTGCTATGAATATTCTCTTTGTTCACCAAAACTTCCCTGCACAATTCAAGTTCCTAGCTCCTGAATTGGTCCGGCAAGGGCATAAGGTATATGCTCTTACCCTTCGTGAAGGCCTTGAAAATAGCTTTATGGGAGTCAAGGTAATTTCCTATCAACCCTTAAGTGGTAGTTCAAAAAGTATTCATCCTTGGATATCTGATTTTGAGACCAAGGTCATTAGAGCAGAATCGTGCTTACGTTCTGCTCTTGACCTCAAGGAAGCTGGTTTTACACCCGATTTAATTATTGCTCACCATGGATGGGGAGAACCTCTTTTTCTCAAGGAAGTTTGGCCTTCTGTAAAACTTGCTCTTTATTGCGAGTTTTTTTATAATACTTTTGGCTTCGATTTTGGTTTTGATAATGAGTTTCCAAATAATTCAATTGATGATATCTGCCGATTGCGACTAAAAAATCTTAATAATTTTATGCATTTTGAAGTAGCAGATGCTGGTATATCTCCTACTAAATTCCAAGCATCTACTTTTCCTGCCCCTTTCCGTTCTAAGATATCTGTCGTTCATGATGGTATAGATACTGCTCGTATTTCCCCCAATCAAAATATCCAATTAACTCTCAATAATAATCTTGTTCTCACCAGAAAGGACGAAGTTATCACTTTTGTCAATCGTAATCTTGAGCCCTATCGTGGTTATCATATCTTTATGCGCTCCTTGCCACGTATTTTGCGCGAACGTCCTTCAGCACGTGTTCTTATCGTTGGTGGTGATGATGTTAGTTATGGTCGCAAACCTGTTGCTGGTCAATCTTGGAAAACCATCTTTATAAATGAAGTTCGCCCTTCAATTCCTGAGCAAGACTGGCTGCGTGTTCACTTTCTTGGCTCAATTCCCTACCAGCATTTTATTGGCCTTTTACAACTGTCCTCTGTCCATATTTATCTTACATATCCGTTCGTATTGTCTTGGAGTCTCCTTGAGGCAATGAGTGCCGGTTGTTCAATCGTTGGGAGTAATACTGATCCCGTCAAAGAAGTCATAATGCATAACTATAATGGCTTGCTCGTCGACTTCTTTGACAGCGATGCACTTGCTTCTGAAGTATGCTACTTATTAGAAAATCCGATTAAAAGAAAGGAGCTTTCAACGAATGCTCGAAATTTCGCTATTGAACACTTTGATGTTAAGAGCAAATGTTTGCCTGAACAAATTGACTGGGTTAATCAGCTGTTAGACAGTTAGAGGTACTTGTTTTTATATATAATTTCCTAGATGAGAATGTCAATTGTTTTCTATTAATTGCTTTAGGGAGAGGGCATATGTTTTTTCAGCCGTTTTGTATACAGCGATTTGCGCTTCAAGTCTCCTCAATTCGGCTTGAACAAATTGCAGGCTGATTACATTCGCCTTTGCCTCTTCATTCATTTCTTCGGTGTTGTATTCTTCTCCGTTAATGTTGACAATTGTCATGATTGATTTCTTTTTTTTATTATATATCAGTTCGCTGGCCGATCATGTCTTTTCTTTACTGCGTAATATAGTGCAACAATTCTTTTATTTTCAGATTACGCATCAGCCGACTCTTTTCTTTAATATACTTTTCACTTTTCTTAGAATTCTATATGCTAACCCCTTTTTGTATATGTTTAATACCTTTTCTTTTTCTTTTATTTGTTTAGTAAGTTCTGATGTATGTAAGTTTAGTTGTTCTTCTCTTTTTTTCTGCCCTTCGTTTCTTAGATTTGCTATGGCTAATTTCTCTTTTGTTCTTCGTAGTTCATCAAGTAGGCACCCTTTAGCCTTCAGCACAGGTAATATCTCTATTAATTCATCATGCCATATTGGTTTTTGAATTGTCTTTGTGGCTATTGCTAATCCATGTCCGTTGGTTATTTCAATACAGTGAAATTCCCCTTTAGATTTTATTTCCTCCCATAATTTCCATACTCCAAAATCCTTCTCTCTGACATTCCAGTCGTGAAACATCATCGTTCCTCCTTCTTTTAACTTACTCTTCCATTTGTTGTAATCATGACTTACCGCTTCATATGTATGTAGGCCGTCTATATGTACTATGTCAATAGTATTGTTCTCGAAATGTTCTGCGGCTTCGTCAAATGTTGATCGTATTAGCCTGCCCCGTGTCTTATGTCTTGAGTTAAAGTGCTCGTATACTCTTTCATATACTTCATTATTGTAGTATCCGGCTTGACTATCTCCCTCCCATGTGTCAATTGCATATGTAAATGTGTTTGTAGCTAGCGTTTCAGCTGCTTCGCAAAAACTGAAAAAAGATACACCATAGTGTGTTCCCAATTCAACTATATATTCTGGCTTGAGCTTATCAATCAACCAATGCGCAATCGGTACATGTTCCCACCATGATGAGGGTGCATCATATCTAGGTATTAACTCTAAACTGCTTATATGCGCTTGATTCATAATTTCTCTACCTCAATAGAGTGCATTGGTACTCCAGCTTGTCCTGCTGCAATACTAGTACATCTTGACCTCAAAATTACGGCATCATTTACCCAATGCAGTATTTCATGGTTAATTTGATCTCCACTTGCCAATGCTGCAGTTATTGAATAATCTCCTCTGCTTAGCAACGGTAAGGTAAAAATAAACGTTGTTTTTATTGTATCTCCTTTTGTGGCCTCTCCTATTTTTTTAGATGGTAGAGCACTCAATGTATTATCTCCTAATAGAGCTAAGCCTTTGCTATTTTTCAAGATAAATCCTATGATTAGCTCTGTTATTTCTTCTTCTATTGCTGCTACTATAGTCAGTTCTACGACTTCTCCTCCTAATATTGTTTCTATCATGGTATTATCTTCCTCATTTTTTATTCTTGTACTTATTATCCTTGCCTTTCCCCCTCCATAGCTCTCTTTATTTGTAATATGTATTCCTATGGGTACAATATCAATAAAATTCGCATATTTGCTTGCATTTATTGCATGTTTTCTATAGTCGCTCCATTTCATTCTTTCAATATTATCTTCTCCCTTTTTATATTCTGGATTAGTGGAAACTCTCTTTGTTTTTCTATTATTTGTTTCCCCTTCATATATTGTTTTGTCGTTCTCCTCTTGATTTGTTCTTTGAAGTTGTTTTGTATACTCCTCCATGACTTCTTTTGGGGTTCCAAGTACTTGTTTTTCTCCATTTTGTAACAGTAATGCCTGATCGCATAAGCTCAATACTGCATTTGCATCATGGCTTACAAAGATTAGAGTTCCATTTTCCCTAAATCGTTCAATAAATCTCATGCATTTTTGAGTGAAGTATGCGTCTCCAACTGAAAGTGCCTCATCTATTATTAATATATCTGCATCGACATTAGTTATTATTGAAAATGCTAGTCGTACGACCATTCCACTTGAGTATGTCTTTGTTGGTTGGTCAACAAATTCACCAATTTCTGAAAATTCTACAATCTGTTGTATTCTTGCTTCAATTTGTTTCTTGCTTAGCCCAAATAATGTTGCATTAAGGTATATATTCTCTCTTCCTGTAAATTCCGGATTAAATCCACTCCCGAGTTCTAATAAAGCTGCGATCTTTCCATCTACTCTTACGCTACCTTTTGTAGGCTCCATTATATTGCAAATTATTTGCAGTAAAGTACTTTTGCCACTCCCATTCTTTCCTATAATTGCCAATGCAGTTCCTTTTTTCAGATCTAGAGATATGTTATCTAGAGCATTTATTTCCTTGTAGTTATTCTTGTCTTCCTTAAGCATCTGCTTTATTCTTGCTATTCTGCTTTTATATATTCTAAAAGTCTTTCCCACGTTTTTTAGTTCTACTATTGATTTTTCCGGCCTTGGGTTGCCATCATTCATAGTATATCGGCAAGTGTTTTTTGTGACTTTTTGAGAATCCTAAAGCAAATTTGACACCATAGTAATGAAACAAATATAGAAGTTATTAAGCCTCCAATTTTGGGTAACTCGCCTGCAATCAAGATGCTTCTTGTTCCCTCTATTGATGACACTAGTGGGTTTATCGCTGCTATCCATCTTATTTTTTCTGGCAACATTGAAGTCGGATAGAAAATTGGACTTAAAAACATAAGCATACTTACGGCTGCATTGATGACTTGACTTGTATCTTTTATTATTACACCAATCCATGAAAGGATCCATGTCATTCCTAAGCATCCAATTATTAGTGGCAGCCAAACTATTGGTAACAATGCCGCTGTAAGTGGCGCTTTTCCATCCCATATGATTTTTGCCATTACCAATATTACTGCGCTTATTGCCCCATGTATACATGCGCTTCCTGTAATCATTCCCCCAAGCGTATGGATTGGAAATATTATTTTTTTTACGAAGTTTGGGTTGCTCGTTATTAGTGTTGGTGATTTTGTTGCGCATTCCGCGAATATGTTAAAAACAATCAGTCCTGCGAACAAATTTAGTGCAAATGTTATCGGGGTTTCATCCCCTGTAGTAGTTCCTCCCCATCTAGCTTTGAATACTTGAGAGAATACTAAAGTATATACACTCAGCATCATTAGTGGATTAATAGCCGTCCACAAAATTCCAAGCATCGAACCCTTGTATCTGCCATTTATGTCTCTCAGTATGAGTTGCCTCAATAATGTCCTGTTCTTTAACATGTAACTCAAGAAGTCTTTTTTCATGTCTCTCCTTTCTCTTTTTCTTCCTCCATGTCGCCTAGTAATTCCAGTATTTCTCTGTCTTTAAGGTTTTGACTTTGGCCTCCTATGACTTTTGTTGTTCCTTCCATATTTGTTGTCAATCCTTGAAGCCTTCTTAGGTTTCTTACATCATTTTCTAGTTCATCAATGCGTTGCATTAGGTTCCTAATTATTGCAGCTTCTGCGTCTGGCAGTGCTGAGTGTGCTAATGGATTTATGCGTGTCCCGCTTTGATGAATTACTCGACCTGGTATTCCTACCACTGTACAATTAGCATCAACATTTTTTACTACTACTGATCCTGCGCCAATTCTGGTATTAGTCCCAATTGTTATTCCTCCTAATACTTTTGCTCCTGCACCTACAACTACATTTTCTGCCAGGGTTGGGTGTCGTTTTCCGTGTTCTTTTCCAGTTCCTCCTAATGTTACGCCCTGATACAGCAAGCATCTTTCCCCTATCTCCGCTGTTTCGCCGATTACTACGCCCATACCGTGATCGATAAAAACGCTGTGACCAATATGGGCTCCCGGATGAATTTCTATTCCTGTAATGCTTCGACCCACTTGGCTAAGTATGCGTGCCAATAGTTGAAGCGGCAGCCGGCTATTCCATAATCGGTGGCTCAGTCGATGTAGGCAGATGGCTTGAAAGCCCGGATAGCAACATATGATTTCAAGCCAGCCCCGGGCAGCAGGATCACGGTCGCGGATGATTGCGAGGTCAGTACGTATATAATCAAACATCTTGGAGAATTTAGCTGCCGGCGGTTTGTGTCTGTATTCCAATCTCCTTGCGAAGCTGATTAATCGTATCGGTGCTTAGGTAGTTTTCTGCGCAATGTACTTGTGGCATGCGCATTAATTGGGATCTGTTTTGTCGCAGGCATTGTTCTACCAGGGGCTGGCTTGGCCTATCACACAGCACATGACTTGACGCCCTCAGTAGGGCAAGTAAGCGGCTTCCAATATCTGGCGTGGCGGTCATCAGTAGCAATTCGTTGCCGCGCATCGAATGGAGAATTACTTCCGCAGCTCTTAGGATACCGGGGCTGATGCTCACTAGGCCGACACAGCTGCCGGGCCGTAGTTCTTTCAGCATTGCCAGCTCTTCCCGGAAATC
The DNA here is from genome assembly GCF_020514095.1 of Synechococcus sp. MU1643. Taxonomy (NCBI): domain Bacteria; kingdom Bacillati; phylum Cyanobacteriota; class Cyanophyceae; order Synechococcales; family Synechococcaceae; genus Synechococcus; species Synechococcus sp. MU1643. Next base: position 8,457 of record NZ_VTKY01000007.1, read on the forward strand.
ATTTAGATCTATGGCCACGGCCCTCACACCGTGTTTCTTTGCGAGTGCCTCAATTGGTTGTAGGAAATAGCGGCTTGTCACCACAGTCCCATTGCTTGAATTCTCAAGTACGTTTTCTAGCTCTTCCATTGGCACCACTTCCACCGGTACGTTTAGGCACGGTTGGAGTTCTTCGGCGATCAGCATCGAGGCGCCGATGTCTTCCCTGGGTGTGCTGACCAGCACACGGGCACCGCAGCGTAGGCGCCAGTCGATCTCCCGGGTTAGCAATTCGCGGGTTTGCTGCAGAGTGCATCCAGCATTGAGCAGGCCGTCTACACATTTGCGCACTTCCCGGTCGAGGTCGGTCACTCCTCGATTGCGGATGTGTGGTGGGGTTTTTATCTCTCGCAATTTTTGTTGATCCCGCACGTAGATGCCGGAGCCCGCCATTGCTTCCACCACGCCATCGGTTTCTAGCTGTCGGTACACCTTGCTGATCGTGTTCCGGTGCAACCCGGTCTGCATCGCGAGCTGGCGGGTGCTCGGTAGACGATGCCCTGGCGGGTAGTGCCGCGCTGCAATGGCGAAACAGATCTGGTTGTAAAGCTGCGTTGAGGCCGGTATGTCGCTTTCCTGCTGGATATGAAATCGCACGCCGATGGACAGGTTCGAATGCGGCCACCATACGGACCGATTCGTCTGGTGACAATTGGGTGTGTGTCCTGTGACCCTGTGACAATTCCCAACTTGCTTCACCCTCGCTGGATTGACTGGCTGTTTGCGGTGTGCCACTCCGCTGCTTTCGTGTACCGCCGCCAGTCAAGCTGAACGTAACTGTCACGTAATTGTGTTAGCTTCGTGTATAGATCGTTCTTTTCTTGATTTTGGCATCTAATGCCTGGTTCCGCAGCGTTGTCGATTGCCCGACCGCTCACGGGCATCCGTTTCCTGTAGTCCCCCTTGTTTGACCGCTCGGCGTCTGATTTGTACTTGGTTTGCAAAGCGTCCGATCTGCCTCAAGGGCGACGCCACAAAAAGGCAACTACTGCTCGAACATGCTTTTGGTGGTGTCGCTCCAGTGCTCAGCTGGTTTCAAGTCCGTTTCCCATAAATTGCAACTCATCTGGTTGGGTTCTGCTTAGTTAGGTATGCCGCTTCTTCGGTGATCACGTTGCCCGGTGAAGAGCAGGCCTTCGATTTTCCCGCGCAGGTGTTTGTCGGATGCGGCCCTGTGGCGGCGAACCCTCCTTAAATCTGTTGCCTGAGGTAAAGGCGCGGCTCCCCTGTGTAATCGGCGCAGCAGACCGTCTGATCTCCGCCAAGAATCGCGAATCGGTAGTGGCTGCTCTGAGGAAGGACGATCCCACTCGGCGGCGCTTGCGCTTTGTGGTGTAGACCGGCGGCGTCCACGGCTCATGTACGAGGTCCGCAGCTTCAATGTCCAGGCCTCAGCCAGGTGATGGCGTTTTCTGCTGGGTAACGACCATATGGTCTACCCTTGGGAGTTGACCACTTTGGCGGCGGTGGGTCTCGGCGGTGCAGGTATGGTTCGCACAGCCTTGTTGGCGGCCTGCTGCTTTTCCTCTTTCTTCACCAGCGGCGTTTTGCGCGGGGTTAGGAACATGATCATGTTCCGGCCTTCTCGTTTAGGAGCCTGCTGGATCTCTGCCTTTTCTTCGAGATCTTTGGCCATTCGCCGCAGCAGAGTTTCCGCCAGCGCCGTGTGCTGAATCTCACGGCCGCGGAAGATCACGGTGCACTTCACCTTGTCGCCCGCCTTGAGGAAGCGCTGGGCTTGACCGATCCGTACATCGTAGTCGTGCTGGTCGATCTTGTAGCGCATCTTGACCTCCTTGACTTCTGTCTGGTGCGACTTTTTCTTGGCCTCTTTGGCTTTCTTTTCTTGCTCGAACTTGAACTTGCCGTAGTCCATGATCCGGCAGACCGGCGGGTCTGCCTTCTCGCTCACCAGCACCAGATCCAGTTCCCGGTCGCGGGCTACATCCAGGGCCTCTTCGCGGCTGATCACGCCGAGCTGAGCGCCGTCTGAGTCGACTACCCGCAATTGGGGGTAGTTGATCCGGTCGTTGATGTTGGGCAGCTCCCGAACCGGGGCACGACGGTCAAAACGGGGACGTGGGGGCATTCAGGCGGTGACGGGGACAGGTGCAGACGACTTCAGTGAACACACAATCTGCTTTTTTTACTTTAGATGTTGCTCGATCAATGTCATCGCATCCGTCAGCGTTGACGGGTCGTGCAGCCAGTGGGGGTTGTGCTGACGCCGGAACCAGGTGCGTTGGCGTTTGGCGAACTTGCGGGTGCGTTGGCTGGTGATTCGCACTGCATCTGCAGTGCTCAGGCTTCCGGTGATCACCTCTAGTGCTTCGCCATAGCCGATGGTCTGCAGTAGCGGCAGGTCAGCGCCGTAGCGTTCGCTCAGGCGCCTGGTCTCGTTCACCAGCCCATCGCGGTAAAGCTGCTCGGTGCGTTGTTGGATGCGCTGGCGCAGGTTGGCGGGATTGAGGCCCAGTTCCAGCACCCGCCACGGCGGAGGCGTGGCTGTGGCCTGGCGGCTCATCGGTTGTCCGGAGGCGTAGAGCACCTCCAGGGCGCGCTGGGTGCGCACGGCATCGGCGGGGGCGATTTTGGCGGCAGCTTGGGGATCGGCGGCCTCTAGCAGGGGGTGGCAGATGCTCTGGCCTAAGGCTGTCAGCTGCTGTCGCAACTGCGGCTGGGGAGCCACTGCCGGAGGCTTAAGGCCACCGGTGAGGGCTTTGAGGTAGAGGCCGCTGCCGCCCGCCAGCAGGGCCAGGCCCTGCTGCTCCAGCGCGTTGTTGATGCAGGGGGTGGCGATCGCCTGAAATTCCTGCAGGGTGATCGGCTGATCTGGCGTGCGCAGGTCCAGTAGATGGTGCGGCACCCGCGCCTGTTGCTCCGCCGTCGGCTTCGCGGTTCCGATGTCCATCTCCCGATAGAGCTGGCGGGAATCCACGTTGATCACGGGCAGATTCAGCCGTTCGGCGATGTCCAGCGCTAGGGCGGTTTTGCCACTGGCGGTGGGCCCGAGCAGCGTGATCACCAGGGGGTGGGAGCTGTTCAAAAGGGTGAGGGGGTGCAGCCAGGCGTGGAATGGGCGCTGAGAGGCCTCTGAAAGCCTCTATAGACAGCCGGTGGTAGATTGACATTGTCAGGTCGAGGTTTAGAGCCGTTGCGCCCGCCCATGACCCGGTTTCCTGGCTTGAGACTTTCTGAATGAGCGACGCTTCCAAGGTCCAGAACGCTTACGGCGCCGAGCAGATTCAGGTGCTGGAGGGGCTTGAGCCAGTTCGGAAGCGCCCGGGCATGTACATCGGCTCCACCGGACCGCGGGGCTTGCACCATCTGGTGTACGAAGTTGTTGATAACTCGGTTGATGAAGCCCTGGCGGGCCATTGCGACCGCATTGTTGTGGTCCTGGGGGAAGACGGTTCCGCCTCGGTGAGCGACAACGGCCGGGGAATTCCCACTGATGTGCACTCGCGCACCGGCAAGAGCGCCTTGGAGACGGTGCTCACCGTTTTGCACGCCGGAGGCAAGTTTGGCTCCGGTGGTTACAAGGTTTCTGGCGGTCTGCACGGCGTTGGCGTGTCCGTGGTGAATGCCCTGAGTGAATGGGTGCAGGTGACGGTGCGCCGTCAGGGCCAGGTGCATCGCCAGCGTTTTGAGCGCGGCGCGGCCATCGGAGCGTTGGCGTCGGAGTCGCAGCCTGCATCGGAGTCCGGCGAGACCGGAACTACAGTCTGTTTTAAGCCCGATCTAGAAATTTTCACCGGTGGCATTGTCTTCGACTACGCCACCCTCTCGGCCCGTTTGAGGGAACTGGCTTACCTCAACGGCGGCGTGCGGATCGTTTTCCGCGATGAGCGGCAGTCAGCCCGCGATGAGGAGGGGAGCCCCCATGAGGAGACCTACTTCTACGAAGGCGGCATCAAGGAATACGTCGCCTACATGAACAAAGAAAAGGACTCCCTTCACCCCGAGATCATCTATGTGAATTCCGAGAAGGATGGTGTACAGGTGGAAGCCGCGCTTCAGTGGTGCTCAGATGCATACTCCGACAGCATTCTTGGCTTTGCCAACAACATTCGCACCGTGGACGGTGGCACCCACATCGAAGGTCTGAAGACGGTGCTGACCCGCACCCTCAACGCCTTCGCTAAAAAGCTGGGCAAACGCAAGGAATCGGATTCCAACCTGGCCGGGGAGAACATCCGCGAAGGCCTGACGGCGGTGCTTTCGGTGAAGGTGCCAGAACCTGAATTTGAAGGACAGACCAAGACCAAGCTCGGCAATACTGAGGTGCGCGGCATCGTCGACAACCTGGTGGGCGAGTCGCTCGGCCAGTTCCTCGAGTTCAATCCCTCTGTAATCGGCCTGATCCTGGAGAAGGCGATTCAGGCGTTCAATGCCGCTGAAGCCGCTCGCCGGGCCCGCGAATTGGTGCGGCGCAAGAGCGTCTTAGAGAGTTCAACCCTGCCCGGGAAGCTCGCCGACTGCAGCTCCCGCGATCCCGGAGAATCCGAGATCTACATCGTGGAGGGCGACTCCGCTGGTGGCTCCGCCAAGCAGGGCCGCGACCGTCGCTTCCAGGCGATCCTGCCGCTGAGGGGCAAGATCCTCAACATCGAGAAGACGGACGACGCCAAGATTTACAAGAACACGGAGATTCAGGCGCTGATCACCGCCTTGGGTCTGGGCATCAAGGGTGAGGACTTCGATGTGAAGAACCTCCGCTACCACCGGGTCGTGATCATGACCGACGCCGATGTGGACGGTGCCCACATCCGCACTCTGCTTCTCACGTTCTTCTACCGATACCAGAAGGAGCTGGTGGAGGGTGGCTACATCTACATTGCTTGCCCACCCCTCTACAAAGTGGAGCGTGGTAAGAACCACACCTATTGCTACAACGAGGGCGATCTGCAGAAGACTCTGGCGGGCTTCGGTGAGAAGGCCAACTACACGATCCAGCGCTTTAAAGGCCTTGGCGAAATGATGCCCAAGCAGCTTTGGGAAACCACCATGGACCCCACCACCCGCACGATGAAGCGAGTGGAAATCGAAGACGCTCTCGAGGCCGATCGTATTTTCACGATCTTGATGGGCGACAAGGTTGCTCCTCGCCGGGAATTCATCGAAACCCACAGCGCTGAGCTGGATATGGCATCCCTCGATATTTGATGGGGCCTGTTCTGCGTTGGAGTTGGCTGCTGGGGGTGGCGTTGATTGCCCCGGCAGCTCTGCCAGCCGGAGGTGCTGACTGGCGACAACCGCAGCCCCGTCGCCGTCTGGCGTCTGGGCCCTTACATACGTCGACCGACCAGCCCCTGCACCTCAGTCCGCTGGAGGTTGCTCCACGGCTACGCACTCTCAAGGCGGGATCCTCCCTGCGGCTTCTGCGGCGTTGGTCCGCTGCCGATGGTCAGGATTGGTTGCACGTGCAAACGCTTTCGGGAGATCAACGCCGTGGTTGGCTCCGTGCCTGAGGCGGTTTTGGTGGGTCTTGGGGCGATCCCCGGGGCCTGGTTGCGCCTCAAGGTGGTGAACCACTTCCAGCCGATGGTGCCGAAGAAGCACTGGGGCACCTTCCTTGTGAATGTGGTTGCCTGCTTCGCCCTGGGTCTGGTGCTGGCGCTCAATGAAACCTGTGCCCCCAGCAACGGCATTGCTTTGCTGATGGGGGTCGGCTTTTTCGGCAGCCTCAGCACCTTCTCCACCTTCGCGGTGGAATTGCTGAACGAGTTGCGTGCTGGCCAGGCCCTTACGGCATTGGTGCTGGCGTTGGCTTCGATAGGGGCGGGCCTTTTGGCTTGTGCCGTTGGTTACGGATTAGGGACCCATGTCTGAAACCAAACCCAGCCTGCGATTGGAATTGCAGGAGCTGTTGTTAGTTGGTGCGGGTGCCGTGCCCGGAGCCCTGTTGCGCTGGCAGGTCGCTCTGCATATGGGGGATCAGAACCTTCTGGTGAATGTTCTGGGGGCTGCCCTCTTGGGCTTCCTGGCCGGGCTCCCCGCCGCGCCGCGGCTCCAGTTGTTCATAGGCATCGGCTTCTGTGGTTCGGTCACCACCTTCAGCAGCTGGATGCTGGCGGCCATGAAGCATCTGAGTTCAGGTGATTGGGCCGCCGCACTGGGCTTGATCGGGCTGACCGTCGGGCTGGGGCTTGGTGCCGCAGCCCTGGGGTTCAGCTTGGGACGACGGCTTAAGCCGCCAGAGCCGCCTCAATCTCTGACTTGAGGTCTTCAGGGGTGACGCCGCTCTTGAAGCGGGCGATCACCGTGCCGTCCTTGCCCACCAGGAACTTCTCGAAGTTCCACTCCACATCACCAGCGGGATCCATCTGGTTGAGGGTGGTGTAGGGCTCGGTGGTGCTTCCTTTGGCGTTCACCTTCTCAAACAGTTCGAAGTCGGCGCCGTAGGTGGTGGAACAGAAGGCCTTGATTTCGTCCAGGCTGCCGGGCTCCTGGGCGCCGAAGTCGTTGCAGGGGAAGCCCAGAACTGCCAGGCCCTTGGCGGCATAGGTGTCCTTGAGGGCCTGCAGACCCGCGTATTGCTTGGTGAAGCCACAGCGGCTAGCCACGTTCACGATCAGCAGCACCTTGCCGGCGTAGTCGCCCAGGGATTTGCTGCTGCCGTCAGGGGTGGTGACGGAGACGGCGCTGACGCTGATCGCCATGGTGGAACAGAGATGGAGCGCAGAGGTTAACTGGCTGTAGCGGCCATACACTGGGCTCCCGGCCGGAGGAGGGCATGACGGAGGCATCGGGGCTGAGCAGTGCTTGCGTGAGCGTGGAGCCCGAGTTACTGGCCGAGGCGGTTTCCCATGAGCTCGTCGCGATGCTCCAGGCGGGTAACTACGACGCCGTGAAACTGTTGCTGGAACCCGTGCAGCCGGTGGACATCGCTGAAGCGATTGGCAATCTTCCAGCCAACCTGCAGGCCATTGCTTTTCGTCTGCTCAGTAAAGATGAAGCCATAAGCGTTTATGAGTACCTCGACACTGTTACCCAACAGAGCCTGCTGAGCCTGCTGCGTTCCGGCGAGATGCGGGAGGTGATGGAGGAGATGTCGCCGGATGACCGCGCCCGATTGTTTGAGGAACTGCCTGCCAAGGTGGTGCGCCAGCTGCTGAGCGAGCTCAGCCCGGATGAACGCAAGGTGACCGCTGAATTACTGGGTTACCGCGCGGAGACGGCCGGGCGTCTGATGACGACCGAGTACATCGCCTTCAAGGAAAACCAGACGGCAGCGTTGGCGTTGGAGATCGTGCGGCGGCGTGCCCGCGACACCGAGACGATTTATTCGTTGTATGTCACTGATGCGAAGCGACGCCTCACCGGCATTCTCTCGCTCCGGGATCTGGTGACGGCAGAGCCCCAGGCCCGCATCTGCGATGTGATGACTGCGGAGGTGCTCAGCGTCAGCACCGACACGGATCAGGAAAAGGTGGCGCGCACGATTCAGCGCTACGACTTCCTTGCTGTTCCCGTGGTGGATCTGGAACAGCGTCTGGTGGGCATCGTCACGGTGGACGACGTGATCGATGTGATCGAGCAGGAGGCCACCCGTGATCTTTACGCCGCCGGCGCGGTGCAGGCTGGTGACGACGACGATTACTTCAGCAGCAACTTGTTCACCGTTGCTCGCCGCCGTGTGGTGTGGCTGGCGGTGCTGGTCCTCGCCAGCTTTTTCACATCAGAAGTGATTGCCGCGAATGAGGACGTGCTGCAGCGGGTGGTCTTGCTGGCGGCATTCATTCCCTTGCTCGGTGGCACCGGCGGCAACGTGGGGGCCCAGAGCTCCACGGTGGTCATCCGCGGTTTGAGTACCCAGAGCATCTCCAACCTCGGACCCTTGCGGGCGATTGGCCGCGAAGCAATGGCGGGGGCGTTGCTGGGGGTGTTGATGCTGCTGCTGGTGGTTCCCTTTGCCTGGTGGCGCGGGGAAAGCGCTTTGGTGGGCCTCTCCGTGGGGATGAGCCTGCTGGCGATCACCACCCTGGCGGCGACGGCCGGTGCAGCGTTTCCGCTGCTGTTTGACCGCATGGGTCTGGATCCAGCCCTGATGTCGACGCCCTTCATTACCACCTGCACCGACGTTGCTGGAACGCTGATCTACTTGAAGACGGCGGGGTGGCTTCTGATCCACCTGCCGCAGCTGGTGCAAGCCACAAGTATTTCTACTCATTTCTTCCTCCTGGGAGCTTTCTGAGAGTCTGTTTACGTTTCTTAGGAGTACTGTTCACATAACTCAAAGAAGCACTCCATGGCTCCGGCTGCGACCGCTGCTTCCAAGCCCAAAACTGCTTCGAAAGCAGCAAAAGCCATCACGGCTGACGTAGATCTGGTCCGCTCCTACCTGCGTGACATTGGCCGCGTTCCCCTCCTGACCCACGAGCAGGAAATTACTCTGGGCCGCCAGGTGCAGGAGTTGATGGATCTGGAATCTCTCGAGTCTGAACTGGAGAGCAAGGCTGGCGAAAAGCCCAGTCGCGACCAGCTGGCGAAGGCGTCAGGGCTGTCCTCAATACAACTCAAGCGCAAGCTGCAGAACGGTCGTCGCGCCAAGGAGCGCATGGTTGCCGCCAACCTGAGGCTGGTAGTGAGCGTGGCCAAGAAGTACACCAAGCGGAATATGGAACTTCTGGATTTGATCCAGGAAGGAACCATCGGATTAGTCCGTGGTGTTGAAAAGTTCGATCCCACCCGGGGTTACAAGTTTTCCACCTATGCCTATTGGTGGATTCGCCAGGGCATCACCCGGGCCATTGCGGAAAAGAGCCGCACGATCCGGCTGCCAATTCATATCACCGAGATGTTGAATAAGCTCAAGAAGGGCCAGCGAGAGCTGAGCCAAGAGCTGGGCCGCACGCCTACGGTCATCGAACTAGCCGAATTTGTCGAGCTTCCGGAGGACGACGTCAAGGACCTGATGTGCCGCGCCAGGCAGCCGGTGAGCCTGGAGATGAAAGTTGGTGATGGCGACGACACCGAATTGTTGGAATTACTCTCCGGCGATGGCGATCTGCCTAATGACCAAGTTGAAGAGGATTGCTTGAAAGGAGATCTGCGCAGCCTCCTTGGTCAGTTGCCTCATCTGCAAGAGCAGGTGCTGCGTATGCGCTATGGCATGGACGGGGAAGATCCGATGAGCCTCACCGGCATCGGTCGGGTTCTTGGTATGAGCCGCGACCGTGTCCGCAATCTGGAGCGGGATGGTCTTGCCGGTTTGCGCCGTGTGAGTGATCAGGTTGAGGCTTACGTCGCCTGCTGAGTTGTTTTTGTTTTGATTAGCCGTTGCAGCACTCGATTCACTTGATCCGGTGCTTCGTCGTGAGGGCAATGGCCTGCATTTTCAATCACTGTTAGTGATCGAACGCAGCTCAAGGTCTGTTCCCAGCTTTCGGCCTCAGCGATGGGCTCCCATGGATCCTGTTTGCCCCAGATCAGATCAACTGGAAGGCTTAGTTCTTCCATCAAGTGTGGTGCCAAATAATCGTCGAACAGGTTGATGAAGCCTCTAAAGGCTTCGGTGGCACCGTCGCGTTGGGTGGGTTGGTACAGCAGATTCACCAAGTCGTCGTCGATGTTTGCGCCACTGGGGTAGGCCTGCCTCAACACGCTGCTAATCACTCCAGGTCGTGCTGCATTGCGGAATAGTGCGGTGCTGAGCCAGCGCTGCCGCACCATCGTTTTCAGCAGCGGCCGGATCCAGGCCATCCATGCTGGTTGTGTGGCCAGTTGCTTGTCGTCCATCAAGCGTTGAGCGCAGTCGATCAGCACCACGCCACGGCAGTTCTCGCCCAACAGATGGGCGGCACGGAGGGCGACAACCCCGCCGATCGAGTTGCCCACCAGTAGTACCGGCCGTTGCACCACCGCATCGCAGAAGTCAGCCACCTGCTGGCCCCAGAGATCAAAGCCGTAGTGAACAGCATCCGCTGTGATTGCTTCGTCTTGCAAGCGGGCCCGGGGCTGATCGCTGCGCCCGAAGCCGAGCAGATCGATAGCGTAGGTAGGAAGAAGTTCGGCCAGCACTGGCTGGTTGAAACGCCAGTGGTTGGTGTTGGCCCCGAAGCCATGAATCAGCAACACCGCTTCTTCCGCATTGGCATCGCCCATCAGGCTCCAACCAATTGATCGTTCGTTCCAGCTCCAGAGGTTGTTGCTTGGGCCCACACCTTGACTTTCTGCGCCGGTGCATCCTGGCGAGCGAAGTACTTGGATGGACGGTCGTTGCTCAAGCCCTGCTCTGACACCAATTGCGAACTCATGGACGCGTTGACCGAGGCCGATGCTGCTGTTCTGTCGACAGCCTTGCTGGCCTGGTGGGAGCGCCATGGCCGCGGCGGTATGCCCTGGAAGCAGTTGCCTGGTGGCGTGTGTCCAGCGCCGGATCATCAGCTCGATCCCTACGGCATCTGGATCGCCGAGGTGATGCTGCAGCAGACCCAGTTGGCCGTCGCGCTCCCCTATTGGATGCGTTGGATGGAGGCGTTTCCCACTGTCGAGGCGCTGGCCGCGGCGTCCCTGGATGAGGTGCGGCTGCAGTGGCAGGGCCTTGGCTATTACTCCCGGGCCCGCCGGCTGCATGAGGCGGCGCAGCGGTTGGTGGGCGGGCCTTGGCCCCGCAACTTGGACGAGTGGATGGCGTTGCCGGGCATCGGCCGTACCACCGCCGGCAGCATCCTCTCCAGTGCCTTCAACGCACCGTTGCCGATCCTGGATGGCAACGTCAAACGGGTGCTGGCGCGATTGACGGCCCATCCGCGCCCGCCGGTCCGCGACGACGCCCTGTTCTGGTGTTGGAGTGAGGCCCTGCTTGATCCGGTTCGGCCACGGGATACCAACCAGGCGTTGATGGACCTGGGGGCCACGCTTTGCACACCCCGCCAGCCGGACTGCTCCCGCTGCCCCTGGCAATCCCACTGCGCTGCTTACGCTGCCGGCGATCCCTGCCGCTGGCCCGTGACCGATGTCCCCAAGCCCCTGCCTTTCCAGGTGATTGGTGTCGGTGTCGTGCTCAACGCGGCGGGGGAGGTGTTGATTGACCAGCGCTTGGAGGAAGGGCTGCTGGGGGGGATGTGGGAGTTCCCCGGTGGCAAACAGGAGCAGGGCGAAACGGTTGAAATCTGCATTGCCCGCGAATTGCAGGAGGAACTCGGCATTGCGGTGACGGTGGGCGCTGAACTGATCACGGTGGATCACGCCTACAGCCACAAGAAGCTGCGCTTCGTGGTTCATCTCTGCGACTGGGTGTCGGGGGAGCCGCAGCCCCTCGCCAGTCAGCAGGTGCGTTGGGTGAGCCCAGATGATCTGGGGAATTACGCCTTTCCAGCCGCCAATGCTCGGATCATTGAGGTGCTGCTTGGCAGGGCGGGCAGCTCTGCCCACCCTTAGGGAAGGTCCTGATGCGGTCGGATGGCGCTTGGTCCCGTTGTCGTCTGTCTTGGTGAAGCCCTGATCGATCGGCTTGGGCCGCCCGGAGGTGATCCGGCAGTGGATCGGCCGGTGGACGACCGTCTGGGAGGAGCACCGGCGAATGTGGCCTGTGGTTTGGCCCGTTTGGGCACCCCCGTGGCGTTTGCCGGTCGCTTGGGGCAGGACGCCATTGGCAAGGCCTTTTCCAGGTTGTTTGTTGAGCGTGGTCTGCAGACCGCGCTGCTTCAGAGGGATGACGAGCGTCCCAGCCGAATCGTGCTGGTGCGCCGTGCGCGGGATGGGGAACGGCAGTTTCAGGGCTTTGCCGGGGATGAAGGAACCGGTTTCGCAGACCAGGCTCTGGAGCCGGCTGCCTTACCCCAGGCCCAATGGTTGTTGATCGGCACGCTGCCGCTGGCGGCGCCAATGTCGGCCTCGGCCCTGCTATCGGCCGTACGCCAGGCCCAGAGCCAGGGCACGGCGATTGCCCTCGATGTGAACTGGCGTCCCACGTTCTGGGATGCCACGGCTGATCCCGAGGCGGGACCGTCCGCAGCGGCGAAGGTGGCGATTCAACCGCTCCTGGACCAGGCAGCCTTGATCAAGTTGGCGCGGGAAGAAGCGCTTTGGTTCTTCAAGACCGACGACCCCGGTGCGATCCAGCAGGCCTTACCCCAGCGGCCCGATGTGGTGGTCACAGATGGAGCGGCCCCGGTGCGCTGGCAATTGGCTGACGACTCAGGTCAGCAGGGCGCCTTTCAGCCTCCCACCGTCGTCGACACAACCGGTGCTGGCGATGCCTTCACGGCCGGTCTGTTGCACCGTTGGGAAGCAGCTCCCCGGGAACGCATCCGTTTTGCAGCCGCCTGTGGTGCGTTGGTCTGTGGCGGTGCCGGTGGGATTGATCCCCAGCCCACGCAGGCTCAGGTGGAGCAGTTCCTGGGGGGAGTGAGCTGAGCCAGTCGGCCCTCGTCCTGGTGACACAGCTCGAGGCGCCAGGCTTCCGGCAGCTCGAGGCCCAGCCGTTCCGGCCACTCCACCGCCATCAACGCCCCTACCGCGCGCGCTTCTTCCTCCTCCTGCAGAAACAGTTCATCGGCGGAAGCTGTGTCCTCGAGGCGATAGAGATCGAGGTGCATCAGCTGCGGCTGCCCCTGGGGATAGTGCTGCGCCAGGGCAAAGGTGGGACTGGTGATCGGCTCGCTGATCCCGAGGCCTTCGGCCAGCCCCTGCACCAGCGATGTTTTGCCGGCCCCCAGGGGGCCACTGAGTAGAAGAATTGCTTCACGTGGAAGTTCGCGAGCGAGGGATCGGCCCAGGGCCCGGGTCGTCTCAAGGGTCTCAAGAGCCCAGACATGCCCTGTAGAGTCCGGCTCAAGCGAGCCCGAAGCCTCGGCGTCTCTGCAGAGATTCAACTCCACGTTTGCTTTAGGGAGCATTAAAACCATGGTGGCAGCGCCCACGTCCTCGGCTGAGCTGAAGCTCGGCATAGATTTCGTCATTGCCGACATCAACCAAGCCGATTTCGGCCGCAAGGAGCTCAACATTGCCGAGACCGAGATGCCCGGTCTGATGGCGTTGCGCGAGAAGTACGGCAGCGAGAAGCCTCTGCAGGGTGCCCGCATCGCTGGCTCTCTGCACATGACGATTCAGACCGCGGTTCTGATCGAGACCCTGGTGGAGCTTGGAGCAGAAGTCCGCTGGGCCTCCTGCAACATCTTCTCCACCCAGGACCATGCCGCTGCGGCCATCGCCGCCAAGGGCATTCCGGTCTTCGCCGTCAAAGGCGAGACCCTGGAGGAGTACTGGGATTACACCCACCGCATCCTCGAGTGGGGTGACGGCGGCTCCCCCAACATGATCCTGGACGACGGCGGCGATGCCACTGGTCTGGTGATGCTCGGCAGCAAGGCTGAGCAGGACATCACTGTTCTCGATAACCCCAGCAACGAAGAGGAGACCTTCCTGTTCGCTTCGATCAAGAAGAAGCTGGCCCAGGACCCCATCTTCTATTCCCGCACCAAGGCCCAGATCCAGGGAGTGACCGAGGAGACCACCACAGGTGTAGCGCGTCTGTACAAGATGCAGAAAAGTGGTCAACTTCCCTTTCCTGCCATCAACGTCAACGACTCGGTCACCAAGAGCAAGTTCGACAACCTCTATGGCTGCCGCGAGTCGCTGGTGGACAGCATTAAGCGCGCCACTGACGTGATGGTGGCTGGCAAGCAGGCCTTGGTGATCGGCTACGGCGATGTGGGCAAGGGCTCAGCTCAGTCCCTGCGTGGTCTGGGTGCCACCGTCTGCATTGCGGAAGTGGATCCGATCTGCGCCCTTCAGGCCGCCATGGAGGGTTACCGAGTGGTGCGTCTCGAGGAAGTGGTCGAAGACATGGACATCTTTGTCACCGCCACCGGCAACTACCAGGTGATCCGCAACGAGCATCTGGTGAAGATGAAAGACGAGGCCATCGTCTGCAACATCGGCCACTTCGATAACGAGATCGATGTCGCTTCCCTCAAGGCGTACGAGTGGGAGAACATCAAGCCTCAGGTCGACCACATCACCCTGCCCAGCGGTAACAGGATCATCCTGCTGGCGGAAGGCCGTCTGGTGAACCTGGGATGCGCCACCGGCCACCCCAGTTTTGTGATGAGCAACTCCTTCACCAACCAAGTGTTGGCTCAGATCGAGCTGTTCACCAAGGGCGACGAGTACGGCGAAGAGGTGTACGTGCTGCCCAAGCACCTAGACGAGATGGTGGCTCGCCTTCACCTCGGCCGCATCGGCGCCAAGCTCACTGAGCTCAGCAAGGACCAGGCCGATTACATCAACGTCCCGGTGGAAGGCCCCTACAAGCCCGACCACTACCGCTACTGATCAAGATCCAGCGGATCGGAATCTGATCTTCACGGCCCCATGGAAGACTTGCGCCATCCAGCGCAGTCTCCATGGGGCTTTCTGATCTGATCACACAGCTGCCGGAGTTGATCGGCCATGCGGTTGAGGCGAACCAGTGGCTGGGTTACACCGCGATTTTCGCGGCGATGTTTCTCGAGAATCTGTTCCCGCCGATCCCGTCCGAGCTGATTATGCCCCTCGGCGGTTTCTATGTGCAGCAGGGTCAGCTTGACCTCGTGCCTGTGGTGCTGGCCGGTTTGCTGGGCACGGTCCTCGGCGCCTTGCCCTGGTACGGCATCGGAAGGTTGATCAACGAGGAACGGATCGAAGCTTGGTTGCAACGTCACGGTCGCTGGATTGGCATTAGTGCCGATGAGTTGGCCCGCAGCCGCCGCTGGTTTAGCCGTTACGGCACTGCCCTGGTGTTCTGGGGGCGTCTGGTGCCTGGCATTCGCACGCTGATCTCAGTGCCGGCCGGCATTGAAATGATGCCTATGGCGCCATTCCTGATCTGGACCACCGCTGGCAGCCTGATCTGGACGTCCCTGCTCACCGTGGCCGGCATGGTTCTCGGAGAGGGCTACAGCAACGTTGAGCTTTGGATTGACCCTGTCTCCAAAGCTGTGAAGGTGCTGCTAGTGGTGTCGGTGCTGGCTGGCGCGATTTGGGTGGGCCTGCGCATCTGGCGCCGGCGTCAGTCTTCCAACTGATCACCGGCGCTGGGGCCTCTCTCTGGCCGGGGGCTCAGAAGGGGATGTCCTCATCGGAGGCCTGGCCGCCAAAGCTGCCGGCGGCAT
Organism: Synechococcus sp. MU1643; assembly: GCF_020514095.1. Taxonomy (NCBI): domain Bacteria; kingdom Bacillati; phylum Cyanobacteriota; class Cyanophyceae; order Synechococcales; family Synechococcaceae; genus Synechococcus; species Synechococcus sp. MU1643. The sequence goes on from NZ_VTKY01000007.1 coordinate 23,597, forward strand.
CCTGGCTGTCGCGTTTGGAGCCGAGCAGTTCGAGCCGGTCAACACGGACCACAGGCTTGCTGCGTTCTTCACCGCTGGCACGGTCGGTCCAGCGATCCAGCTTGAAGCTGCCGATGATGCCGAGCAGGGATCCCTTCTTCACGTAATCCGCGGCAACCTGGGCCTGCTTGCCCCAGATCTCGAGGTTGAACCAGTCGGGTTCATCGTCGCGGCTGCGACGGTTCACCGCCATGGTGAGGTTGGCCACCATGCTGCCGGACTCGAAGTAACGCACTTCGGGATCGCGGCCGGCACGGCCGACGAGGGTGACGGAATTAACGCCCATAGACAATTCATCTCCTGAATTTGGATTCATGATGCGGCACCGGTTGGGTGACTGCTTTTAAGGAGTTCCACCCAAGCCGCTGGGTGCAACAGGCAACCACTGAGAACGCCCCTATGATCTGGCGGTATTGGTTGCGGTGTCTGTGTTCTTTCGTCGATTCCAGCTGTCGCGCGACATCGGCATCGACCTGGGCACTGCTAACACTCTGATTTACGTTTCCGGTCGGGGCATCGTGCTGCAGGAGCCCTCAGTGGTGGCTCTTGATCTCGAGCGTGGCACCACCATGGCTGTGGGTGATGAAGCCAAGTTGATGCTTGGCCGCACCCCTGGAAACATTCGGGCGGTCCGCCCGTTGCGAGATGGGGTGATTGCCGATTTTGATGCCGCTGAGCAGATGCTCAAAACCTTCATCACCAAAGGTAATGAGGGCCGCGGCATCATGGCTCCTCGGCTCGTGGTCGGCATTCCCAGTGGTGTGACCGGTGTTGAGCGTCGCGCCGTTCGAGAAGCGGGCATGGCTGGAGCCCGTGAAGTGCATCTGATTGATGAGCCGGTGGCAGCTGCCATCGGCGCGGGCCTTCCGGTCACCGAGCCCGTTGGAACGATGATTGTTGATATCGGCGGCGGCACCACTGAGGTAGCGGTGTTGAGCCTGGGCGGAACGGTGCTGAGTGAATCCGTCCGCGTCGCCGGTGATGAGATCAGCGACTCCATCAGCGTCTACCTCAAAAAGGTGCACAACATGGTTGTGGGTGAGCGTACGGCCGAGGAAATCAAGATCCGCATCGGCTCCGCCTTCCCCGACGACCAGTTCGATCAGCAGTCCATGGATGTGCGGGGTCTGCACCTGCTCTCTGGTTTGCCGCGCACCATCAATCTCAAGGCCGGTGATCTGCGGGAAGCCATCGCCGAACCGCTCAATGTGATTGTCGAAGCGGTGAAGCGCACCCTAGAGCGCACACCCCCTGAGCTGGCGGCCGACATCGTGGATCGCGGCATCATGCTGGCCGGTGGTGGTGCGTTGGTGCGGGGCATCAGCGACCTGATCAGCCATGAGACCGGCATCTTTGTGCACATCGCCGAAGACCCTCTGCTCTGTGTGGTGAACGGATGTGGTCAGGTGCTGGAGGACTGGAAACGCCTGCAGCGGGTGGTGGATACCCCGGAATTCGTCCGAACCGCGGCAGGCGTCTGAAGCGATGGCCCCGACGCTCCGTTCCGGCAAGAGCCGCTGGCGCGTATTAGGGCAACTCACCCCCTGGCTGCTGCTTGTGGCCGGCCTTCTGATGGTGCGTCTGAGCAAGGGTGCTGGTTTCATCGATGCCTATGCCCTGCTCAGCCGTCCGTTCTGGCCTGGGTCTGCCCAGCGGGAATGGGTCATGGCTGCAACGGATTTGGAGGAGCGGTCTCGCCTGCAGCTGCTGGAAGACGACAACCGTCGCTTGCGCGCTCTGCTGGAGTTGCAGCAACAAGGATCAGCGCAAGGCAACGTTTCGGCTGCAGTGATCTCCCGCTCGTCGCGGGGGTGGTGGCAGCAATTGCAACTGGGCAAGGGTTCGCTGCAGGGCATTGGTCGGAGCGATGCGGTTCTTGGCCCCGGCGGTTTGGTGGGCCGCATCGACAGTGTTACCCCCGCCACGGCGCGGGTGAAGTTGCTCACCGCCCCGGGTCATGAGATCGGCGTCTGGCTGCCTCGCATCCGCCGCCACGGATTGCTGGTGGGCCGCGGCAGCAGCCGTCTGTCGCTTCGTTTCATCGAAAAGGACCCCGACGTGCGTCCGGGGGATCTGGTGGCCACGTCCCCGGCCAGCACCCTTTTGCCCCCCAACGTGCCGGTGGGGGTGATCCAGTCGGTGGATGAACAGGCTGTTCCTGCACCTGTAGCGGTGGTGCAGTTAATAGCAGCACCGGAGGCGATCGACTGGGTGCAAGTGCAGACCCGTTGAGATGAACTACTGACATGACGCGTCTGCACCGACAACCAATCTGTGTGGCCTCGGCATTGATGGTGCCCTTTCTGGCCTTGGCGTCGCCGCCTTTGTTGGCCATCGATGGGGTTGGTCCCGCCTGGGCTGTGCTCTGGCTGTTGCCCTGGGCTCTCGTGGATGGTCCGGTGTCGGGGGCGTTGTCGGGTGTGGTTTTGGGGCTGGTCCTGGATGGTCTCAATCTGGGGGGTGTCAGTCAGGTGCCGGCGCTGCTGCTGCTGGGCTGGTGGTGGGGACGGCTGGGTCGGCGTGCAGCACCGATCCAACGCAGCCTGAATCTGGGCTTTTTGGCCTGGCTCGGGTCCGTGGGTATTGGTTTGTCGTTGATCCTTCAGCTCTGGTGGCGTCAAGACGGAGTGTTGGATCCCCTCACCCAGAGCTGGGGCCTGCATACCCTTTGGTGCCAGGCTCTGGTGACGGGTTTGCTGGCGCCGATGTTGGTGTCTTTGCAGTTGCTGCTCTGGCGAAGGAGAGTTCCCTCATGAGGCTCAGCCGTCGTGATCTCCTATTGGGGGCAGCGGCCCTGGGACTCGCGGCTTGCGCTCCTAAAAACCCACAGACCAGGGCATTGGAGTTGTGGACCCTGCAATTGGCCCCCAAGTTCAACCCCTATTTCGCGGACGTTTTGGGGGACTGGAGCCGCCTCCATCCTGGCGCACCTGTGCGCTGGACGGATCTGCCCTGGGGGTCGGTGGAGCGCAAGTTGCTGGCGGCAGTGTTTGCTCGCACGGCCCCGGATGTGGTGAACCTCAATCCGCCCTTTGCGGCCAACCTGGCCAGCAAGGGTGGACTGGCCGACTTGACGCCGCTGCTGCCGGCGGACGCCGCTGGCCGCTATCTGCCATCCGTATGGCAGGCCTGCCGCGACCCCGATGCCGGGCAGATCGCCCTGCCCTGGTACCTCACGGTGCGACTGAGTCTGGTGAACCGGGCCCTGTTGGATCAAGCCGGCATCCCAGCGCCGCCCTCACGATGGGATCAGGTTCCGGCCTTTGCCCGTCGTATCCGCGAGCGCACTGGCCGCTATGGCCTCTTCCTCACCACCGTTCCGGATGACTCAGCAGAACTCCTTGAAACCCTGGTGCAGATGGGGGTGACCCTGTTGGATTCCCAACGCAGGGCTGCTTTCGACAGCCCTGCGGGGCTCCGGGCCTTCCGCTTTTGGAGTGATCTGTACCGGGAGGGGCTGTTGCCTCGCGAGGTGGTGAGCCAGGGGCAACGCCGAGCGATTGAGTTGTTCCAGAGCGGTGATTTGGCCCTGGCGGCCACGGGGGCGGAATTCCTGCGCAGCATTCAGACAAATGCGCCTGGGGTGGCCGCGGTGACGGAGCCCCATCCCCCGGTGACCGGTGCAGATGGCACCGCCAATGTGGCTTTGATGACCTTGGTGGTGCCGCTTCAGAGCCACCGTGCTCAAGAGGCCGTGGATCTGGCGCTTTTTCTCACTAATGCTGATCAACAGGCTCGCTTTGCAGCCGAGGCTCGGGTGTTGCCGTCTTCGCTGGAGGCCCTGGCCCGGGTTCGTGAGGCGTTGGATCAGGAGGTTCTCGGTTCAGCCGCGGAGCGTCAGATTCGCCAGGCCCGTTTGTTGTCGGTCAGCACGTTGGACCAGGCCGAGGTGTTGGTGCCGGCCCTACCGGGCATCAAGCGTCTGCAGAAGATCATCTATACCCAGATGCAGCGATCGATGTTGGCCCAGGTCAGCCCTGAGCAGGCCTTAACAGCTGCGGCGTCGGAATGGAACAGATATGCCAGTTCTCGCTGGCCTGAGGTCACCCCAAATTCTTAAAACAATCGGTAAACCAGCTGCACGCCAGGGTGATTATGTCTATCTCCATGTCCTGACGGGTATGGTTGCACCTCGTTAAGGATTTGGTTCGGATGACGGGCAACCTGCCCTCACAACCCAAAGCGACCATTCTTGTCGTTGATGACGAGGCTGCGGTCCGACGCGTTCTGGTGATGCGCTTGCAGCTGTCGGGCTACCGCGTCATCTGCGCAGAAGATGGTGAGCAGGCTCTGGAAATGTTTCACAACGAGTCGCCCGATCTGGTGGTGCTCGATGTGATGTTGCCCAAGCTGGATGGCTTTGCGGTGTGTCGGCGCCTGCGGTCCGAATCCTGCGTACCGATCATTTTCCTTTCCGCTGTTGAAGCGATCTCCGAGCGTGTAGCTGGATTGGATCTGGGAGCCGACGACTATCTCCCCAAACCTTTCAGTCCCAAGGAACTGGAAGCTCGTATTTCAACAATTTTGCGCCGGGTGGGCCGGGGCAATGCTGTCGTTGAAAGCCGTGAACTGCCCACCGGGCAAGGTGTTTTGCGGCTTGGCGATTTGGTGGTGGACACCAACAGACGCCAAGTCACCCGCGGGTCGGAGCGGATCAACCTCACCTATACGGAATTCAGTCTGCTCGAGTTGCTGTTCCGCGACCCTGGCCATGTTGTGCCCCGGGCCGAGATTCTGGAGCAGCTTTGGGGTTATCCCCCTCGCCGTGCAGCCGATCTGCGCGTGGTGGATGTCTACGTGGCGCGTTTGCGAGGAAAACTTGAGCCTGACCCTCGCAATCCCGAGCTGATCCTGACGGTGCGAGGGATTGGCTATGCCTCCCAACGCATTGGTGAGGCTTCTGCCGCAGGTTGATTAACCCTCGGGAGGGCAGGATGGCGCCCGACTGACCTGCTGCTGTGTCTGAGCTGCGCGACACCCGTCTTGAAAAGGCAAAGACATTGGAGGAGCTGGGGCAGGGCCCCTATTCCCTCACTTTCAGCCCCAGCCACCGTATGGCTGAGCTGCAGGAAGCCCATGCCGATCTGCCCAAGGGTGAAGAGCGGGATGTGCTTGTTTCCGTGGCGGGACGGGTGATGACCCGCCGGGTGATGGGAAAGCTGGCTTTTTTCACCCTGGCCGATGAGACGGGATCCATTCAGCTGTTCCTGGAGAAGGCGGGTCTGGAGGCCCAGCAGGAGGGTTGGTTCAAACAGATCACCTCGTTGGTGGACAGTGGCGACTGGCTGGGGGTGAGCGGCACCCTGCGCCGCACCGACCGCGGTGAACTATCGGTACGGGTGAGCGACTGGCGCATGCTCACCAAGGCGCTGCAGCCTCTGCCGGACAAGTGGCATGGTCTGGCTGACGTAGAGAAGCGCTACCGCCAGCGTTACTTGGATCTGGTGGTGTCTCCTGACAGCCGGGAGACGTTCCGGCGCCGGGCTCGCCTGGTGAGTGGCATTCGCTGCTGGCTCGATCAGCGCGATTTCCTCGAGATCGAGACCCCGGTTCTCCAGAGCGAACCTGGTGGTGCTGATGCTCGACCGTTCGAGACCCATCACAACGCCCTCGACCTGCCCCTCACACTGCGGATTGCTACCGAGTTGCACCTGAAGCGCTTGGTGGTTGGTGGCTTTGAGCGGGTGTATGAACTGGGTCGGATCTTCCGCAATGAAGGGGTCAGCACCCGCCACAACCCCGAGTTCACCTCGGTGGAGATCTATCAGGCCTACAGCGACTACGTCGGAATGATGGAGCTCACCGAGCAGATGGTCAGCGCGGTGTGTGAAGAGGTCTGCGGCACGACCTCCATCACCTACCAGGGCACCGCGATCGATCTGGCACCGCCGTGGCGGCGCGCCACGATGCACGAGCTCGTGCAGGACGCGACGGGGCTTGATTTCAATGGCTTCAGCAGTCGGGAGGAGGCCGCTGCGGCGATGACCGCCAAGGGCATGCATGCACCTGAATTGGCCGACTCAGTGGGCCGTCTGCTCAATGAAGCCTTCGAGCAGGCGGTGGAGACGACCCTGATTCAGCCCACCTTCGTCACCGATTACCCGATGGAGATTTCGCCCCTGGCTCGGCCTCATCGCAGCAAGCCTGGCCTGGTGGAACGCTTTGAGTTGTTCATCGTCGGCCGCGAGCACGCCAATGCCTTCAGTGAGCTTACCGATCCTGTGGATCAACGGCAGCGCCTCGAAGCTCAGCAGGAGCGCAAGGCGGCGGGTGATCTGGAGGCCCAAGGGTTGGACGAGGATTTCGTCATGGCCCTGGAGGTGGGTATGCCCCCCACGGGAGGTCTGGGGATCGGCATCGATCGGCTGGTGATGTTGCTCACCGACAGCCCTTCGATTCGGGATGTGATCGCCTTCCCGCTGCTGCGGCCCGAGTCCCGCCAAGGAGAACCACCCTCAGTGGAATAATGGGAGGAGTGGCATGGTTCTATCCCCATGAGTGGAGAACGCGTCGGGTTTCGCTTCAAGCACGCTGATGCCGTGGTCAAGCGGAATCCCCAGGGCCGTTCCCGTCGGGGATGGGTGATGGAGCCGGTGGAGCAGACCACCAGCCGCGGCACAAAAATGCCTGCTTATCGCATTCGCTGGCGTGACAGTGAGCGCCCTGAAATCGTGCTGCAGCACATGCTGATCGCCGATCCGGATCCCACACCTCCGCCCGACGGTGTCAGCCTGGAGCCCCCAGCGCCCAAGGCTTGATCTAACTCAGCCCAGCATCGCGGCGCAGCTGTTCAAGCTCCTGTTCCGCCTCAAACAACGCCCAGTCCTTCTCAAGTGTTGAGGGGCTGGGCGTTTGCTTTTGCTGGTGAAGCTCCTGCAGCAGTCCCTCCACCTCGTTGAAGCGGCGTCCCAGATCCTCCAGGTCAGCCCAGAGGGCACGGCCTTGGTTCATCAGGCTGGTGAGGTGTTGTTCGGCTCGCCCGGCTAGATCGGCTGCGTCGGCTGCCCTGGCACGCTCCACCCGGCTGCGCCAGGCCCGTACGTCCTCGGCCAGCCTCAGTAGCTGTTGGCGTTGCTGCTTCGCTTCGCCCTGCAGCTGATGGCGTTGCCGTTGCAGGGCACCAGCCCGGTCCTTCAGGTGCTGCTCGCTGAACAGGTGCTCCTGGACGGGGGAGTTGCGCAGAAAGGCGGAGAGCCTGGCGTCCAGCTCCCGCTCCAATTGCTCCAGCCAGCTGCTCATGCCTCACCTGGGGTGGTGATCACCGGTTTTTCGATCTCTTTCTCCAGGGGCTCGATCGCGGCTGTTTTGGAGTTGAGGATCATCTGGGTGAGTTGCGCTGCTTTCACTTCTCCAACTTCACCTTCTAGTTCCCCCAGGCGATCGAAGGCCGCCATGTACACCGCTTCCAGGTCTTGAATCAGCTGCTCACGCTGTCGCTTGATGGCCTGACGCCGTTCGTCTGTCTTCATACCGCCTGAGCTCCTGGGCTCCGTCTGTGGGATAAGTCTGTGGGCTTAGTTTGCCGACAAAAGCAGATGCAGAGCGATCTGCTGGTGCGGATCGCTCCAGGTGCGTTCAATCCGCCAGCCGGCCTGAACCGCAAGATCGCCCGCGGCGTCTGGGGAGTATTTGACGCTGTGTTCGGTGATCCAGGCTTCGCCCTGGCGAAAGAACCAGGTCTCACCGCCTAGGTGCACAGACTGGTCTTGCGTGCTCACCAGAGCCATTTCAATGCGCTGCTGCTGCGCTTGCCAGCGGGCCCGGTAGCGGAATTGCTGGGGATCGGCATCGCCCTGAAGGTCTCGGTTGAGCCGCAGCAGCAGGTTGCGGGCGAAGGCGGCGGAGACGCCGGCGGCATCGTCGTAGGCGGCCTCCATCAGGGCCGGCTCGCGCGGTTGATCCAGCCCCAGAAGCAGTGGTCCGCCGGCCAGCAACTGCCGGGCGTTGTGAAGGAACTGAACAGCCTCCTCCGGGGTGAAGTTGCCCAGGGAGCTGCCGGGGAAGAAGCCGATGCGCCGTTGTCCCTCCAGGGCGGGATGTTGAGGCAGCTGCACCAGGCGGGTGTGGTCACAGCAGATGCCCACCATGGCGGTGTTGGGATGTCGGGTGGCGAGCCCGGAGAGAGCTTCTTCCAGAGCACTAAAACTGATGTCCAACGCAGCGAAGACGCTGCTGTTGAGGGCCGTGAGCAGCGGATCGACTTTGCGGGCGTTGCCAATGCCGAATTCCACCACCAGCCCGGGGCCCGTGGCGGCAGCGATGGCGGGTGCGTTGTCTTCCAACAGTGCGATTTCCCGTTGGGTGAGGGTGTATTCCGGTTGCCGACAGATCTCGGCGAACAGCCGTGATCCTTCGGCGTCGTAAAGCAGCCAGGCCGGCAGCTGGCGAGGGCTGCGCAGCAAGCCATCTCTCACCAGGCGCTGAAGGTCCGCAGGAGCTGGGTGGAGGTTGAGCAGGGTGATGCTCATCGGGCCAGACGGATGCCAGCGGCCATCCAGCGGCTCGCTGGCGCAAAGAAGTTGCGGTAGCTGTCGCGTTCGTGGCTCGGGGGTGTGAGCCAACTGCTTCCGCGGAGCACCATCTGGGAGCTCATGAATTTGCCGTTGTATTCGCCGATAGCCCCCTCCACCGGCCGAAACCCGGGATAGGGGCTGTAGGCACTGGCGGTCCACTGCCACAGCACCCGGTGGGCGTGCTGCATGGCGCTGCCATGCAGACCAGAGGCGTGCTCCCATTCCGCTTCGGTGGGGAGCCGGGCTCCATTCCAGCGGGCATAGGCATCCGCCTCGAACCAGCTGAGATGCCGCACCGGTGCCTTGGGGTTGCGCCGGCGACGGCCCGCCAGGGTGAATTCCTCGTTGTCTTCCCGCCAGTAGCGCGGCGCCAGCCACTGGTGCTGTTGCACCAGCGACCAGCCTTCACTCATCCACAGCTCGGGGCGTTGATAACCCCCGTCAGCGATGAAGGCGGCGTAGGCGGCGTTACTCACAAGGCTGCTGTTCAGCTCAAACGGCTCCAGCCACACCCGGTGGCGCGGTGTCTCATTGTCGAAGTGGAACCCGTCGCTCCGGTGGCCGATCTCCGTCAACCCGCCAGGGCAGGCCAGCCACTGCTCCTCCTCCAGGGTCAGGGTCAGCTCAGCCTCAGGGTTGTAGACGGGTTCCAACGGCTGGCGGTTGAACCCGTCCAGGAGGTCCATCAGCAGCAGTTCCTGGTGCTGCTGTTCGTGCTGCAGGCCGAGCTGAACCAGGGTTGTGCCCCCTTCGGGAGGATCCATCAGCAGCGCCTCAAGCTCGGCATCCACCCTTTTGCGCCAGGCCAGAACGTCTGTGATGGATGGGCGGCTCAGCAGGCCCCTTTGCGGCCGGGGATGACGCGCTCCGATGGTCTCGTAATAGGAGTTGAACTGATAACTCCACACCGGGTCGCAGGCCTGGTGTCCAGGTGCGTGGGGCTGCAGCACGAAGGTGTCGAAGAACCAGGTTGAGTGGCCTAGATGCCATTTGGGTGGGCTGGCATCGGCCATCCCTTGGAGCATCAGATCTTCCGGTTCCAGAGGTTCGATCAGTGCTTCGCTGCGGCGCCGCACCGCCAGCAGAGTCTCCAGCAGCACAGGCCTTATCAATCCTGTTCGGACCCTAGGGGGTGCTGGAAACCATCGGTACCATCAGCCCATTGAAGCGGCTGAATCCCTTGAGAGGTTCCGGCACGGTGCTGGTGGAGCGATATCGCCTGGAGGAACGGCTGAGTGGACCCGATTCGGTACAGGGTTCCCTGTGGCGTGCCATAGATGTGATGGCGGGTGATCTGCCGGTGGCCATGCGCCAACTGGAGACCCCTGCAGCCCAGCAGAGGCTGCTTGGGGTTTGGCCTCAATTGCAGACGCTGTTGCATCCCCAGTTGCCCCGCTGCGGTGAGTTTTTCGAGCTGGATGGTGCGCTGTGGCTCGTGCGTGATTGGCAGGACGGCATCGCTTACGAAGTGCTGCTGCGTCAAAAGCGGTTCAGTGCGGATGAGGTGCTGCTGTTGCTGCGCCAAGTCCTGCCGGTGCTGTCGGTGTTGCATGGCAGTGGTCTGGTGCACGGTGATCTGAATCCCCGCCATCTGCTGCGCCGCAGCAGCGACGGCCTTCCTGTGTTGCTGGAGGGTGGCCGGCTGCAGCGGTACGGCGTCACACCGATAGATGCTCCCTGGAGTGATCTGCACGACCTGGGGGTCACCGCCCTGGGGCTGCTCAGCGGTACGGCTCACCATGGCGGCGGCTTGCCGGAGCACCTAGAGGTGGACTCAGGATTCCGTCAGGTGCTGGAGCGCCTGCTCTCTGCGGCACCGGAGCGCCGTTTTGACGAGGCCGCTGAGGTTCTGAGGGCTCTGGAGTCGGTGGTTTTGCCCGCGTCCACAACAGAGCTGGCCGTACCGGCGCGAACCCGGCGGGCGTCGGCTCGCGAGCAGGGTGCGGAAGGTCTTCTCTGGCCCGTGGTGATCGCCCTTGGGCTATCGGCGCTGGCGGGTTCTGCCATCGGTTGGTTTCTCCTCCCACGCAGCTCACCCGCAGACACTGCACCCGATCATGCGGCTCAGCAGCCTGCCGTCAGTTTGCCGCCAGAGGAGCTTGATCAACGCCAGCAGCTGTTCACCCGGCTGCGGGCGCTTCAGGTGGATCGTGGATGGTTCATCAATCTGGTGGATGCCAGCCAGCTCAGCTCGGAATCGCTGGAGGATGCGAGGCTGCGAAGGGTCTGGACCCAGCTGGCGGAGGAGTGGCTGGCACGGATCGAGCAGCTGCCGCCGGCGATTCGGGCAGAGTTGGGGCGTCTCAGGGCAGGGGACTGGCAGCAGCCTCGTGAGGCGCTGTTGAAACAGGGCGTTCATCCGATGGTGGTGGAGCATCTTGTGAGTGCTGGCGCCCAGGATCATCTGCCGGTAACCATGCGGGGCCGCAAACCCGCTGAACCCTTTCGTCAGCTCTGGATTGCGGCGGCGATGCAGAGCCTTGATGACGTCGAGATCGTGAGGCTCAAGGCGCGCCCCCTGAAACCCACCAAAACCTCTTTGCGTATTCCTGCCGGTGGTGCGCGTTTGGTGCTTGTAGAGGTTCCGGCAGGTGATGACCTGGCCTTGGACATCGATGGCACACCGCTGATGCAGATGATGGTGTTTGGTGCCAATGGAATGGTCGTGGAGCAGCTGCACCCTCTGCGGGTGGTCCGGATTGCGGCGGCGGCGGGCTCGCCCTTGCAGGTGTTGGTCACCAACGAGGGGGTCTCTTCCGGTGTGTTCACCCTGTCCTGCCGGGCAGACCCGCTCAATCAGTAGCGAGCTATCGCTGCCTTCACCTCTTTCTTGGATTGCTTTTCCTTTTCTGCGGCCCGCTTGTCGTGCAACTTTCGGCCTTTGCCCAACCCGATGGTGAGCTTGATCCATGAACCCTTGAGCTGGAGGCTCAGCGGGATCAGTGTCAGCCCTTTCTGATCCACCAGACCGCGAAACTTATCGATCTCGCGGCGGTGGGCCAGCAGTTTGCGGGTGCGCAGCGGGTCGTGGTTGAAGTAGCTACCGGCGTGGGTGTGGGGTGAGATGTGCACGTTGTGCAACTGCAGTTCCCCATTGCGAATGAGGCAGAAGCCATCGCGCAGGTTGGCTTTGCCGTTACGGATCGACTTCACCTCGGTTCCCACCAGCTCGATGCCGGTTTCTAGGGTTTCGAGGATCTCGTATTGATGCCGGGCCTGACGGTTGTCCGCCAGCATCCGATTGGCTGCGGCCCTCGCTGCGGCTGCGGCTGCTTTTTTTGCTCCTCCCTTGGCCATGGCTGCGGCTGCGTCTACCGACCCTATCCAGGTCTGGGTACCCTGCCCGCATGGCGATTGTCTCCTCCAGCTCCGGTCGCAAGCCACCACGCCGTCCCGAAGCGTTGGTGGACCCCAAGCTGGCCCTTGAAGAGGCGGTGAGTCGGCCGAAAGACAAGTTGCGGCCTCAGCGCCTGGACGACTACATCGGCCAAAGCGAGCTCAAACAAGTGTTGGGGATCGCGGTGGAGGCGTCGCTCGGCCGCGGTGATGCCCTCGATCATGTGCTGCTCTACGGCCCGCCGGGCCTGGGCAAAACAACCATGGCCATGGTGCTGGCCGAAGAAATGGGGGTGCAGTGCAAGGTCACCAGTGCACCAGCCCTAGAACGCCCGCGCGACATTGTTGGCCTGTTGGTCAATCTGCAGCCCCGTGATCTGCTGTTCATTGACGAGATACATCGCCTGAGTCGGGTGGCGGAGGAGTTGCTCTATCCGGCGATGGAAGACCGTCGCCTCGATCTCACTGTGGGCAAGGGCAGCACGGCACGGACCCGTTCACTCGATTTGCCGCCCTTCACCCTGGTGGGAGCCACCACCCGCGCCGGATCGCTGAGCTCCCCGCTGCGGGATCGGTTCGGCTTGATTCAGCGGTTGGAGTTTTACGGCCAGGACGATCTAGAAGCGATCGTGGAGCGCACCGCAGGCTTGATCGGCGTCGCCCTCACGCCGGAGGCCCGGAGCAGCATTGCCGCCTCCTGTCGCGGCACCCCCCGGATCGCCAATCGCTTGCTGCGCCGGGTGCGGGATGTGGCCAGCGTGCGCGGCGGTGGTTGTGGAGCCATTGATCAGGCCCTGGTGGGTGAGGCCCTGAGCCTGCACCGCGTCGACCATCGCGGCCTTGATGCCAGCGATCGGCGCTTGTTGCAGCTGCTGATCGACCACCACGGTGGCGGCCCGGTGGGCCTTGAGACCCTGGCAGCGGCCCTCGGCGATGACCCCGTCACTCTGGAGACCGTGGTGGAACCGTTTTTGCTGCAGCAGGGTTTGCTAATGCGCACCCCCCGCGGCCGGATGGTCACGGATGCGGCCCGTAGTCACCTGGCGGAGGCGGCATGAACAGGATCCTGGTGCTGCTACTGAGCCTGGTGCTGGCACTCCCGGCTCAGGCCCTCGATCTGCAGGGGCTCTACGCGCAGGCATTGACGGCCAGCCGTCAGGGCGATTTCGCGGAGGCGCTGCCCCTGTGGGATCGGTTCCTTGAACAGGCCCCAGAGGATGCGGCTGCTTTGAGCAACCGCGGCAATGTGCGTTTGGCCCTGGGTGATCCTTCCGGGGCCATCGCTGACCAGACGGCCTCGATTGTTCTGGCGCCGGAGGAAAGCGACCCTCGCCTCAACCGGGGCACGGCAGAGGAGGCCCTTCAAGACTGGTCGGCGGCAGCGAACGACTATCTCTGGATCCTGGAGCGCGATCCGCAGGATGCTTCAGCTCTCTACAACCTTGCCAATGTGCGCGGCTCGCAAGGGGATTGGCCTGAGGCCCGAGCGCTTTATGGCCAGGCCGCCCTCGCCCGCCCTGGTTTTGCCATGGCCCGCTCAAGTGAGGCCCTGGCGGCCTGGCAGGCGGGAGATCTTGACTGGGCGGAAGCGGAATTTCGCAAACTTATTCGCAGATATCCCTTGTTTGCTGATGCCCGGGCGGCCCTCAGCGGCCTGCTTTGGCGTGAGGGATCCAGCGGTGAAGCCGAAAGCCACTGGGCCGCGGCTGCAGGGCTGGACCAGCGTTACCGCCAGGCCGACTGGTTGCAGCAGGTGCGCCGCTGGCCACCACAGCCGACGGCGGATCTGATGGCGTTCCTTGCTTTGGAGGCGTCCTGAGATGACCCAGGCGTCGGCCCTTTCCGATCGACTCATCCGAGAGCTGCCTGAGTTGCTTGAGCTGCGCCGGCATCTGCATGCTCACCCCGAACTCAGCGGTGAGGAACACCAGACGGCGGCTCTGGTGGCAGGTGAGTTGCGCCAGTTGGGGTGGCGGGTGCGCGAGGGGGTTGGACGCACGGGCGTGGTGGCCGAATTGGGTCCGGATCACGGCCCCACGGTGGGCTTACGGGTGGACATGGATGCCCTGCCAGTGGAGGAGCGCACCGGTTTGCCCTATGCCTCCACCCGCCAGGGCTTGATGCATGCCTGCGGCCATGACTTGCACACTTGCACAGGCCTCGGGGTGGCGCGGTTGCTGTCCCAGGAGCCGAGTTTGTCGGCTCGGGTGCGCTTGCTGTTTCAACCCGCCGAAGAGCTGGCCCAGGGGGCGGTTTGGATGCGGGATGCGGGGGCTGTGGACGGCCTTGATGCTTTGTATGGGGTGCATGTGGTCCCGAATCTGCCGGTGGGCACGGTGGGAATTCGGCGGGGCTGTCTGACGGCGGCGGCCGGCGAGCTGGAGATTCTGGTGCAGGGGGAGGGTGGCCATGGTGCTCGTCCCCATCAGTCGGTGGATGCTGTTTGGCTGGCGGCTCGGGTGATCACAGAGCTCCAGCAGACCATCGCCCGCCGCTTGGATGCGTTGCAGCCGGTGGTGATCAGTTTCGGCAAGGTGCAAGGAGGGCGTGCCTTCAACGTGATTGCCGATCAGGTGCGTTTGCTGGGCACGGTGCGTTGCCTGGATCTTCAGCAGCATGCCCAACTGCCGGCCTGGATCGACGAGACGGTGCAGGGGATCTGTGCCAGCGGTGGCGGCACCGCCGTCGTGAACTACCGCTGTATTGCGCCACCGGTGCACAACGATGCGCAGCTCACGACCTTGCTCGAACGCTGTGCGGTGGAGTGTCTGGGCCGCGACAAGGTGCTGCCGGTGGAGCAACCCTCCCTGGGGGCGGAAGACTTTGCTGAGCTGCTTCGGGATGTCCCGGGAATGATGGTGCGGTTGGGGGTGGCCGGGCCCGAAGGGTGTGCGCCGCTGCACAACGGAGCGTTTGCACTGGAGGAAGGTGCCCTTGGTGTTGGTATTGCGGTTCTCACGGCCACCGTGCTGGCGTGGATCGCGGAGAACACTTCGGTATGAACCAACGTCGTTCGGTGATTTGGGTCTCGCTCGGGGCACCGTTGCTGATCCTGCTCGCGTTGCTGGCCACAAATCAGCGCCAGGGCAAGGACCGGGTGCAGGTGCTGCCTGCCGTGCTTGTGGGTTCGGGTCTCATCATCAGCAGCGCTCTCGGTCGGCAGCGCCGCCGCGCCAGGCTGTTGGCCGATTTTCAGAGGGCGCGCACCCCTGGCAGCAACCCATGAGTGAGACCGATCCGAAAAGCCCTGATCTCGAGGCGGTGCGCCTGGCTATTGCCAGTGGAGATCCTGTGAAGGCGATGCCAGCGATCACTCAGCTCCGCCATTGCTCGGACACTGAAGCTGTGCCGTTGTTGGTGCTGGGCACGGAGCAGAAGCCTTTTCTGGTGCGCTCCTTGAGTTGCAGCGGACTGGGCTACAAGCGCACCGAGCAGGGTTGGGCTGTGCTCAGTGAGCTGATCACGGCTGACGAAGACCCCAATGTTCGCGCTGAGGCAGCCAATGCCCTGGCCAGCTACGGGGTGCAGCGGGCCTGGCCCTTGTTGCGCTTGGCTTTTGAAGCTGATGCCGCCTGGTTGGTGCGCTGCAGCATCTTGTCGGCTCTGGCAGAACAGCCGGAGATAGATCTCACCTGGCTGCTGGAGCTGGCCACCATGGCCATTGCTGATGCTGACGCGATCGTGCGGGTCAGTGGAGCCGAGATCCTTAGTCGGATCGTCCGTGAAAGGGGCAGCGACCCTATCGGGGCAAAGGCCAGAGGCTTTCTGCAATCTCTGCAGCAGGACAGCGATCACCGGGTAGTGGCTGCGGTGCTCAATGGTTTGCAAGCCAGCTGAATGGTCCTTTGACCAACGCTTGCTAGCGTTTAACTATCACTAGGGGTGTCTGGGTTTCACCAAAACCCAGACTGAGATCACACCCTCCGAACCTGATACCGGGTCATGCCGGCGCAGGGAAGTGTTTGAGCGTGATCCACGGCCACAACGTCGACCCCTGGGCTGTCCGTCGCACCTCAGATCATGCGCGCTTCCTGGGTTGAGTCCCGCAAGGGCCAGGCCAACGTCTCTCAGATGCATTACGCCCGCCAGGGCGTTGTGACCGAAGAAATGGCCCATGTGGCGAAGCGGGAGAACCTGCCCGAGTCGCTGGTGATGGAAGAAGTGGCCCGGGGTCGGATGATCATCCCGGCCAACATCAATCACACCAACCTGGAGCCGATGGCGATCGGCATCGCCAGCAAGTGCAAGGTTAACGCCAACATCGGCGCGTCCCCGAATGCGTCCGATGCTGCCGAGGAGGTGAAGAAGCTGAAGCTGGCCGTCAAGTACGGCGCCGACACCGTGATGGATCTCTCCACCGGCGGCGTCAACCTCGATGAGGTGCGCACCGCGATCATTGGTGCATCTCCAGTGCCGATCGGGACGGTGCCTGTCTATCAGGCCCTCGAGAGTGTCCACGGCTCGATTGAGAAGCTGGATGAGGATGATTTCCTCCACATCATCGAGAAGCACTGCCAGCAGGGCGTTGACTACCAGACCATCCACGCAGGCCTGCTGATTGAGCACCTGCCGAAGGTGAAGGGCCGCATCACCGGCATCGTCAGCCGCGGGGGCGGGATCCTTGCCCAGTGGATGCTCTATCACCACCGTCAGAACCCGCTTTACACGAGGTTTGACGACATCTGCGAGATCTTCAAACGCTACGACTGCACCTTCTCCCTCGGTGACTCGCTTCGCCCCGGTTGCCAGCACGATGCGTCAGACGCCGCTCAACTGGCCGAACTGCACACCCTCGGTGAACTGACCCGTCGCGCCTGGGAGCACGACGTGCAGGTGATGGTGGAGGGTCCTGGACATGTGCCCCTCGATCAGATCGAGTTCAACGTGAAGAAGCAGATGGAGGAGTGCAGCGAAGCTCCCTTTTATGTGCTCGGTCCCCTCGTTACAGACATTGCCCCTGGTTACGACCACATCACCTCCGCGATCGGCGCGGCTATGGCTGGTTGGCATGGTACGGCGATGCTCTGTTACGTGACGCCGAAGGAGCACCTTGGTCTGCCCAACGCTGATGATGTGCGCGAAGGCCTGATCGCCTACAAGATCGCGGCCCATGCGGCTGACATCGCCCGTCACCGCCCCGGCGCTAGGGACCGTGATGACGAGCTCAGCCGGGCCCGTTATGCCTTCGATTGGAACAAGCAGTTCGAGCTGTCCTTGGATCCTGAGCGGGCCAAGGAGTATCACGATGAAACCCTTCCGGCAGACATCTACAAGCAGGCTGAGTTCTGCTCCATGTGCGGACCCAAGCATTGCCCGATGCAGACCAAGATCACTGATGAGGACCTTGAAGGTCTCGAAAAGGTGCTCGAAACCAAAGCCGGTGCTGCAGAGCTCACTCCGCTCAAGCTCGATAAAGCTGATTGATTTCGTTGTCTGAATTCAGGTGTTGGCCCGGCGTCCGTTAGGACGTCGGGCTTTTTGTATGAGGCCACTGGTTTGTGGCATTAAAAAAAGACCCTCTGCCGCGGCAGAGGGTCTTGGTTTTGAAGTGTTCTGGTGATCAGCCGAGCAGAGCCTTGGCTTTAGCCACCACGTTCTCCACGGTGAATCCAAATTCCTTCAGGCAGGTGCCGCCGGGGGCAGAAGCGCCAAAGCGGTTCATGGTGACGCTGTCGCCGTCGAGGCCGATGAAACGGTGCCAGCCGAAGGATTCAGCAGCTTCCACCACCATGCGCTTGCGCACGGCGTTAGGGAGCACCTCTTCCTTGTAGGCGTCGGTCTGTTCGTCGAACAGTTCGACGCAGGGCATGGAAACCACGCGCACCTTCTTGCCTTCAGCGGTGAGTCGCTTGGCTGCCTGGACGCAGAGGTCCAGTTCGGTGCCGGTGCCGATCAGGATCAGATCCGGTGTGCCGGCGCAGTCTTCGAGGACATAACCGCCCAAGGCCACCTTGTCGATCGAGGAGTTGGCTTGGTTGGCCATGCCCTGGCGGCTGAGGCAGAGGGAGCTGGGGCGATTGCGGTTTTGGATGGCCACCTTGTAAGCACCGCTCGTCTCGTTCCCGTCGCCAGGGCGGAACACCAACATCCCTGGCATGGCGCGGAGCGATGGGATGGTTTCGATCGGCTGGTGAGTGGGGCCGTCTTCGCCGACGCCGATGGAGTCATGGGTGAGTACGTAGATCACACCCAGCATGCTCAGGGCTGACAGGCGCATGGAGCCGCGCATGTAGTCGGCAAACACCAGGAAGGTGCCGCCATAGGGGATCAGGCCACTGTTGTGATATGCGATGCCGTTGAGGATGGCCGCCATGGCGTGTTCGCGCACACCGAAGTGCAGGTAGCGCTTCTCAGGGCTGCTGGCCTGATAGGAGCCTGTCTCGCCCTTGATGTCCGTGTAATTGGAGTGGGTGAGGTCGGCGGAGCCGCCGATCAGTTCGGGCAGGTTTGGGCCCAGTGCGCCCAGGCAGATCTGGGAGTGCTTACGGGTGGCCAGGCCACCGTCTTCCGGGGTGTATGTGGGCAGGTCCTTGTCCCAGCCCTCGGGCAGCTCACCGCGCAGCATCCGCTCGAATTCGGCGGCTTCGGAGGGGTACTTGGTGCGGTAAGTGGCCAAGGTCTGGTTCCACTCGGCTTCGAGGCTGGCGCCGCGGTCGATTGCTTTGCGGAACTGGTCGTAGGCGTCCTGGGGGATTTCGAAGGGGGCGTAGTCCCAACCCAGCTGCTGGCGGGTCAGAGCGGCTTCCTCTTCGCCAAGAGCTGCACCGTGAACACCAGCGGTATCGGCCTTGTTGGGGGAGCCGTAGCCGATGGTGGTGGTCACTTTGATGATCGACGGCTTGTCGGTGACGGCCTTGGCGGCTTCGATCGCCTTGGCGATCGCATCCACATCGGTGTTGCCTTCGGCCACGTGTTGCACGTGCCAGCCATAGGCCTCGTAGCGCTTCAGCACGTCCTCGGTGAAGGACACATCGGTGCGTCCGTCAATAGTGATGCTGTTGTCGTCATACAGAGCAATCAGCTTGCCCAGCTTCAGGTGGCCAGCCAGGGAGGCAGCTTCGGAAGAGACACCCTCTTGGTTACAGCCGTCGCCCATCACCACATAGGTGTAGTGATCCACCACGGTGGCGTCAGCCTTGTTGAACTTGGCCGCAAGGTGCGATTCAGCGATGGCCAGGCCCACAGCGTTGGAAATGCCGGCACCCAGAGGGCCGGTGGTCACTTCAACACCCGGGGTTTCAAAGGTTTCGGGGTGACCGGGAGTCTTGGAGCCCCACTGACGGAACTGCTTGATGTCCTCGATCGTCACCGAGTCGTAACCGGTGAGGTGCAGCAGTGCGTAGAGCAGCATGCAGCCGTGGCCAGCCGACAGCACGAAGCGATCGCGGTTGAACCACTTGGGATTCTTGGGGTTGTGCTTGAGGAACTTGTCCCAGAGGGCATAACCCATGGGTGCGCAGCCCATCGGCAGGCCGGGGTGGCCGCTGTTGGACTTGTTGATGGCGTCGACAGCCAGCATCCGAATGCTGTTGATGCAGAGCGTGTCGAGTGACGCGGGCGCAGCGACCATGGTGTTAAGAGGAAAAGTTGGAGCGATTTTGACGCACGGCGTGAGCGCGAAGGCTCAGCTGGCGCGTTTGAAAGCCAGGCAGACGTTGTGGCCGCCGAAGCCGAAGGAGTTGGACAAGACGGTCCCAAGTGTCTGATCCCGCGCCGTATTCGGCACGACATCCAGATCACAGTCGGGATCCGGGGTGGTGTGGTTGATCGTGGGGGGCACGACGCCGTGTTGTAGCGCCAGAACACAGGCCACGGCCTCGATGCCGCCTGAGCCACCCAGCAGGTGACCGGTCATCGATTTGGTGGAGCTCACTGGAATCTGCAGCGCTCGGTCGCCGAGGGCGCTCTTGATCGCCGAGGTTTCGTTCTTGTCGTTTGCCGGGGTGCTGGTGCCGTGGGCGTTGACGTAGTCAACTTCAGAAGGATCAATGCCGCCATCCGACAGGGCCAAACGCATCGCCTCGGCACCACCGACGCCGCCTGGCGTGGGTGAAGTGATGTGGTGGGCATCGCAGGTCATGCCGTAACCCACAACTTCACCGAGGATGGCGGCGCCACGGGCTTGGGCGTGTTCGAGGGTTTCAAGCACCAGCACGCCGGCACCCTCCCCGATCACGAAGCCATCCCGCTCCTTATCGAACGGACGACTAGCCGTGGCCGGATCGTCATTGCGGAACGACAAGGCCTTGGCGCTGGCGAAGCCTGCAACCCCTAGGGGTGTGATCGCCGATTCGGCGCCACCGCAAACCATCGCGTCCGCCTTGCCCAGCTGCAGCAACCGGAAGGCATCACCAACAGCATTGGAGCCGGCAGCGCAGGCGGTGGCCACTGCTGAGCTAGGCCCCTTGGTGCCAAGAGCGATGGCCGCCAAACCCGTGGCCATGTTGGGGATCATCATTGGCACCGTGAACGGGCTCACCCGTCCCGGACCGCGACCCTCCAGCACGTGGGCTTGAGTTTCCATCGTCAGCAAACCGCCGACGCCGGAACCGATGATCGTGCCGATCCGATCCGCATTTGCGTCGTTGATCTCAAGTCCGGCATGGGCCACAGCTTGTTTGGCAGCCACCACGCCGAACTTGCAGAACCGATCCCAGCGCTTGGCTTCCTTCGGTTCGATGAAACCGGACGGATCGAAATCCTTCACCTCCGCCGCAAAGCGACAGGCGTGCTCGGATGCATCGAACAGAGTGATGGCCTCAACTCCGTTCCTGCCGGAGGTGAGGCCGTTCCAGTAGTCCTGAACCGTGTTGCCGATCGGTGTGACCGCGCCGAGGCCGGTGATGACGACGCGATGGAGACCATCCACCATTGCGTTGCTCAGGCCTGCTTGTCTTCGATGTACTTGACGGCGTCCCCAACTGTGGTGATGCCTTCAGCGGCTTCGTCGGGAATCTCGATGTCGAAGGCCTCTTCCAGGGCCATCACGAGTTCCACGGTGTCCAGAGAATCAGCACCCAGATCGTTCTGGAAGTTGGATTCGGGCTTCACTTCGCCGGAGTCAACGCTCAGTTGCTCCGCAACGATCGAGCGCACCTTTTCGAGAATCGCTTCCTGGGACATAGCCGTGGCAACGGGACACTGCATCTTACGGGCACGCCTTCAGTGTCTCCTCACCAACGACTGCGCCGTTAACAACGGTGACGGCCTGGCCATGGACCGCCGAGGGACGGGTACGTTTGCCGCAAGCCTTCGTATGCATCGGGCACATGTCCCACGCCGTCAAGATCTACGACACCTGCATCGGCTGCACCCAGTGTGTGCGTGCCTGCCCTCTCGACGTGCTTGAGATGGTCCCCTGGGACGGCTGCAAGGCCGGCCAGATTGCTTCATCCCCACGCACCGAAGATTGCGTCGGTTGCAAGCGTTGTGAAACGGCGTGCCCCACAGACTTCCTCAGCATCCGCGTTTACTTGGGAGACGAAACCACTCGCTCCATGGGTCTGGCTTACTGATCTGCCCAGTTTCACCTCATAAGCTCGGCCCGGCTTAGCCGGGCTTTTTTTGTATGTGCGGAATCGTTGCCCTGGTCGGCTCCCGCGAAGCGGCGCCTCAGCTTCTGGAGGGCCTGCGGCAGTTGGAGTACCGCGGTTATGACTCCGCTGGGATCGCCACGGTGGCCGCCCAGGGGCAGCTGACCTGCCTGCGGGCCAAGGGCAAGCTGCGCAACCTCACCGCTTGTTTTGACGCTGAAGGGGCTCCCGGCCAATGCGGCATCGGCCACACCCGCTGGGCCACCCACGGCAAGCCGGAAGAGCGCAATGCGCACCCGCACCGCAGCAGCGATGGCGCGGTGGCTGTGGTGCAGAACGGAATCATTGAGAACCACCGTGCCCTGCGGGAGCAGCTGGAAGCTGCAGGGGTGGTCTTCCAGTCGGAGACTGACACTGAGGTGATCCCTCACTTGCTGGCAGCGGAACTGCAGCAACTACAGGCCGAAGCTGGAATACCTGGGGGTGGCTTGTTGTTGGAGGCCCTGCAGCGGGTATTGCCCCAGCTGCAGGGGGCCTATGCCCTGGCGGTGATCTGGGATCAGGCGCCGGGGGCTTTGGTGGTGGCCCGCAAGGCGGCCCCTTTGTTGATCGGTTTGGGGGAGGGTGAATTCCTCTGTGCCAGCGACACACCGGCCTTGGCGGGCTTCACCCGCACGATCCTTCCCATGGAAGACGGAGAGGTGGCCCTGCTCTCACCTCTGGGGGTGGAGCTCTACGACGCTGCAGGCTTGCGGCAGCAACGCATGCCCACCCAGCTCAGCGGCGTAGACCACGTGGCGGACAAGCGTGAGTTCCGTCACTTCATGCTCAAGGAAATCCACGAGCAACCGGAGACGGCCGAGCTTTGGGTGACCCGTCATTTGCCCCAGGGATTGCCGGTTGAACAGCCCGTGGCACTGCCGCTGGACGATGCGTTTTACGAAGGGATCGAGCGGATTCAGATCCTGGCCTGTGGCACCAGCCGTCACGCCGCGCTGGTGGGGGCTTATTTGCTGGAGCAGTTCGCCGGGATTCCCACGTCGGTGCACTACGCCAGTGAATTTCGCTACTCCCCGCCCCCGCTGGTCCCCCACACCCTCACGATCGGGGTAACCCAGTCCGGTGAAACGGCAGACACCCTCGCTGCCCTGGCCATGGAGTCGGAGCGGCGTCTGGCCCAAGGGGATCCTGCCTTTGCGCCCCGCCAATTGGGGGTGACCAACCGACCGGAAAGCTCCCTGTCGCGCCAGGTGCCTCACATCCTCGATATAGGGGCCGGCATTGAGGTCGGGGTGGCTGCCACCAAAACCTTCCTCGGTCAGCTCTTGGCCTTCTATGGCCTGGCGATGGCCTTTGCCGCCCGGCGTGGCGCTCGTCCCGTGGCGGAGATCAAGGCACTGGTGGATGAACTCCGCAGCCTGCCGCAACAGTTGCGCCATTTGGTGGATCTACACGACCAGCGTTCCGAGGCACTGGCCCATCGTTTTGCCGACACCCAGGATGTGATTTTCCTGGGCCGGGGAATCAACTATCCCATCGCCTTGGAAGGCGCGTTGAAGCTCAAGGAGATCAGCTACATCCATGCCGAGGGCTACCCGGCCGGTGAGATGAAGCATGGTCCGATTGCCTTGCTTGATTCCCGCGTGCCGGTGGTGTCGATCGCCGTGCCCGGTGTGGTGTTTGAGAAGGTGCTCAGCAACGCTCAGGAAGCCAAGGCCCGCGATGCCCAGTTGATCGGTGTGGCGCCCCAGGGGCCCGACACTGACTTGTTTGATGAATTGCTGCCGGTACCTTCCGTGAGCGAATGGATCAGTCCTCTGCTCACCGTGGTGCCGATGCAGTTGCTGAGCTATCACATCGCAGCCCATCGCGGCCTGGATGTGGATCAACCCCGCAACCTGGCTAAGAGCGTCACGGTGGAGTGATCCTCAGCTGGCACTCATGCTGAGATCACTACTGCTGAGGTCGCTGCGGCCGTAGCGGTCCTGGAAGCGCACGATGTCGTCTTCACCGAGGTACTCGCCGCTCTGCACTTCGATCAGTTCCACCGGGATCCGACCGGGGTTGGAGAGCCGGTGTTTGCAGCCCATTGGGATGTAGGTGCTCTGGTTTTCACCCACCAGCTGCTCTGCGCCATCGCGCTCAACCAGGGCCGTGCCCTTCACCACCACCCAGTGCTCGGCGCGGTGGTGGTGCATCTGCAGCGACAGGCTGGCGCCGGGTTTCACTGAGATCCGTTTCACCTGCCAGCGGGTTCCCTCGGTCACACCCGTGTAATGGCCCCAGGGGCGATAGATCTTGCGGTGCGCCTTCCCCTCTGGGCTGCCGGCCTCCTCCAGCTGGTTTACCACGGTCTTGATCTCCTGGGCCTTCGAGCGATCCGCAATCAATACGGCGTCGTCGGTTTCCACCACCACCAGGTTTTCAACCCCCAGCCCCACCACCAGACGGTGTTCGCTGCGCAGGTAGCAGTCGCGGCTGCCTTCGGCGATTACGTGGCCCTGCAGCACATTGCCCTGGGCATCCCGCTGCTCTGAGGTTTCCCAGAGGGCACTCCAGCTGCCTACGTCGCTCCACCCCGCATCCAGCGGCAGCACACTGCCCAACTCAGTTTTTTCCATCACGGCCACATCAATGGCCACGTTGGGGCACTTGGCAAAGGCCTCGCGTTCCAGTCGATGGAATTCCAGGTCGGCCGTGTCCTGCTCTAAAGCTGCTCGGCAGCAGCTCACCACCTCCGGGGCCAGCCGTTCCAGCTCCGCCAGCATGGCGCTGGCGCGGAATAGAAACATGCCGCTGTTCCAGGTGAAGCGGCCGGTGGCGAGGAACTGCTCTGCAGTGGTCTGGTCTGGCTTCTCCACAAAGCGCTTGATCGGCACATGCGCCGGTCCTCCAAGGGAGAAGGGTTCGCTGGCCTCGATGTAGCCGTAGCCGGTTTCCGGGGCCGTCGGCACGATGCCGAAGGTCACCAGGCGCCCCTCTTCAGCGGGCTTGCGGCCGGCGTCGATGGCCTGGCGGAATTGGGCGGCATCGCGGATCAGGTGATCCGCCGCCAGCACCAGCAGCAGCGGGTCGTCGCCGTTGGCCGTTGCTTGTAGTGCGGCCACCGTCACGGCGGGGGCAGTGTTGCGGCCCATTGGTTCCAGAAGGATCGCGTTCGGCTCCACACCGATCTGGCGCATCTGCTCGGCCACGATGAAGCGGTGGTCTTCATTGCAGAGCAACAGCGGAGCCGCGAGGGCCTCCAGGCCATTGAGGCGTTGCTGGGTCTGTTGCACCAGCGTCGCTTCGCCGTCACCACTTAACGGCCAGTACTGCTTGGGGTAACTCGCCCGCGATAGAGGCCACAGCCGTGTGCCGGTTCCTCCGCAAAGGATCACAGGAATCAGCGGTGTGGCGGCCATCACGTCCTGAAGGCGGTGACCCAGATTCGCTCGCTCTAGGGGCTTCTGTCGATGCCCGCGAGAGATTTGTCAGAGCTCCAGCAGGCCCGGTGGCGGCGTGAGCAGCAGCCAGCCCTCTTCGAGCTGCACCTCCGGCACGATCGCTTCCACAAAGGGGATCAGCTGCTTGCGGCCATCGGTGGTGGTGATCTCCAGCAGATCGTTGCCGCCACTGATCAGGTCGCTCACCGTGCCGATGGCTGGGCCATCGGCAGTGAGCCGCGCCTCCAACCCCATCAGATCGAGCAGGTGAAACTCACCTTCTTCAAGTTCGGGCCGATCGTTCGCCGACACCAGCAGTTCCTGTCCCACCAGGGCTTCGGCGGCGCTGCGGTTGTCGATTCCCTCGAAGCGCACGACAAACAACGACTTGCCGGGCAGTTGCCGGCCTTTTTTGAGCTGGATTTCCGTGGGGTCACCACCTTTGCGGCTGCGTAGCCAGCGGGGCCCTGGCGCCGTGAAACGCTCGGGGAAATCACTGGCGGGGTTCACTCGCAGCTCCCCTTGGAGCCCTTGGACTCCCACGACCTTGCCGACGCTGAGCCAGTCGTCGCTCTCCGCCATGCCATCCGCCACACACTCTGCCGATAATGGCGCCAGATCAGTCCAAGACCGAGCCATGGCGTCTGCAACCGCTCCGATCCTTCCCGGCTCCACCGTGACCGTGGCCGATGCCACCTCGATCTACAACGGTTACACCGGCTTCGTGCAGAGGATCAGCGGCGACCGTGCGGCTGTTCTCTTCGAAGGCGGCAACTGGGACAAGTTGGTGACCCTGCGCTTGAAAGACCTACAGCCGGCCTGAGGCGATGGACACGGACCGCACCTGCGACAACGCCTGCAGGCCACGGTGCTGGAAGCCAGCACCCCTGCGGGTAAGGCCTACAACACCGTCATCTTCGGGGCGATTCTGCTGAGTGTTTTGGCGCTGCTGCTGGAGCCAGACCCCTTGGGTAACTCGGCCCTGCGCCAGACCAATGTGCTTGGATCGATCTGGTGCAGAACCTCTGCCTTTCGGTGTTTGCTGCGGATTTCGTTCTGCATCTGGCCCTGGTGGAGAAGCCCCGCCGCTACCTGTTCAGCTTCGCCGGATTGATCGACGCGTCAGCGGTGCTGTTTTTCTTTGTGCCGCAGGTGCGCAGCGAGCTGTTGCTGTGGGTGTTCAAGTTCGGCCGCATCCTGCGGGTGTTCAAGCTGCTCAAGTTCATTGATGAGGCCCGTGTGCTTGGGCAGGCCCTGCGGGCAGTGCCCGCACCATTGGCGTCTTCCTGTTCTTCGTTGTTCTGCTGCAGGTGGTGCTCGGTTACAGCATCTTCGTGATCGAAAGCGAACGGCCCGATTCCCAGTTCCAGACGGTGGGGAGCGGTGTTTACTGGGCGATAGTCACCATGACCACAGTTGGCTATGGCGACGTGGAGCCCCAGACAGAGCTCGGGCGGTTGCTGGCCTCGGTGGTGATGATTCTCGGTTTCGGCATCATTGCGATCCCTACAGGCATCCTCACGGTGTCAGGCGTGCAGCATCACAAGCAGCGCGGGCTGGAAATGACCTGCAGCAGCTGCGGGCGCCAGGGCCATCGCAAGGACGCCCTTCACTGCGATGCCTGCGGCGCGTCGTTGCCCTCCAGGATCTGAAGGGCAGCAGCTGCGGCGTACTGCTCCGCCTCTTTGCGGGATCGGCCTTTGGCCTTTGCCAGCTCCCGGGCTTGAATGCTCACCCGGCAGAGGAAGCGTTCGGGGTCTCCGTGCTGCTGGCTGCATTCCTCCGTGGCGTACTCGGGTAGTCCCAGCCCTTGGCCTTGGCTCCACTCCTGCAGGGCGGTTTTGCCGTTGAACTGATGGGGAGTCGCCAGCACCGCTTGGGCGGTGGCACGCCAGTGGGGGGTGAGCCAGCGGTGAACAGGCTCCAGATCTCCTAGGGCGCTGTACAACGCTCCGATGAGTGCCTCGGTGGCATCGGCCCGCAGCCTGGATTGGGCGGAACGATCCCCTTGGGCGTGCCGCCCCAACAGCAGGTGCTGTTCGATGGCAAGCGTTGCACCCACGTCCGCCAGCCATCGATCGCTGACCAGCTGGGCCCGCAGGTTGGAACAGGCACCCACCGCGAGATTGGCGTGGTGGCGGTCGATGAATTCGGTGGCGGCGAGCCGCAGCACTGCATCACCAAGGAATTCCAGCCGTTCCAGGTTGCGGGCTTGGCCGGTCGACACGTGGGTCAGGGCCTGATCCACCAGGCCCAGCAGCTTCGGTTCGATCGGGATTCCAGCATCGAGGCGCTGGATCAGGTTGGTGAGTTCTGCGGCGCGGGATGGATCCACAGGGACTCCTGAGCAACGCGGAAAGGGGGTTGAAAGCAGGACATAAGCCGGGTTCTGTTCACGCCCCACAGAGGTTGGTCTGCAGAGGGTGGGTGGCCATCTATCTGGGACCGCCGTTACCGACGGCCTCAAGCGGCGCTTTAAAGCGGAACGGGGCCAATGGCCAGCCGTCGTTCCTTGGCCTTGCTCCCAGCTGGGGTTTACCGAGCCAGCACCTCTCGATGCTGCTGGTGCGCTCTTACCGCACCTTTGCACCCTTGCCTGTGCCGGCGAGCCGGCCATCGGCGGTGTGTTTCTGTGGCACTCTCCTCACGGTCACCCGCACTGGGCGTTACCCAGCAAGCCTGGCCATCAGGGAGCCCGGACTTTCCTCAGCCGACACTCAAAGAGATCGGCCGCAACCACCTCGCCTGCTTTCAGGTCTCATCATGCCTCGTGGGCATAATTCAGAGGTCTGGGGCTGTAGCTCAGCTGGATAGAGCGACGGTTTCCTAAACCGTAGGTCGTGGGTTCGAGTCCCGCCAGCCCCGTGAGAATTGCTGAAGAAGTAGTGAGCGCTACATCTGGTGGGGTGGGCAGATCGTTCACCACCGCTAGGGTTGTCCCAACCGGGTGTGGGTGCCATGACCCAGCTTCACGATCTTCGTCTGCGGCTGTTGGTGCAGCAGGAAAGTGAGCGGATTGCAGAATCCCAGCCCACGGATCTGGACCTATCGGTGGTTCAAGCCCGCTGTCTCTGCTGGCTTGCTCTTCTGGCAGAGGCCCATGAGGACCAGGCCAGTGATGCCGAACGCCGCGGCGACACAGAACAAGCCATGGGTTGGTTTGCGGACTCCATGCGGCTGCGGGATGTGATCGGTGTTGTGTCGTCCATTGAAATCCCTCTGCCCGACACGGCTGCTGAGGATGGCCCCCAGGCCGAGGAAGATTTGGGACCTCAGGCGGCTTGATCAGTGGCATAGTGGGAAATGATCGCGAGGGACTGCATTGCCGGAAGAGCCCTGCCAGTGCCCGGATTGCCAACGGTTTTACCGGGAGCATGACCGGCTGATCCGGGAATCCCCCACTCTTCGTCAACAACAGGAGCTCAACTGGGCAGCCCTCCAGTCTTTCCGGACCCTTTCCGGACGCGTTCTCGAGGACTTACAAAAGCAGCACGGCTCCCGTCAAACAGCAGACGCAGCAGCCTCAAAGCCTGCAGCAGCAGGAGTGCCCCTCCCTGAGGAATCAGGTGATGGTCTCCAGCAGGCCATCGCTGATCTGGAGAACATCAACGCTCATCTGTTCTCGATTGAGGCCTTGATGGAACGGGTCTTTGATGTGCGCGTTCCCGAGGAAATTGAGCAGAAGTTCCGCGAGCTGGCCGGTGAGTTGGCTCCAGATCCGTTGAATGTGGACCGTCTGCGGCTCAATCGCCTGTTGCACCAGACTCCCGATCTACCCGATCGGAACTGACACTTGATGTCTGGTCAGAGCCCTGGGGAAGACCCCAGGGCTTCTTTTATGGCTGTTTTCAACGCACGTCGCAGGTGATCTCCACATTGAGTGGATCCACGGCCCAGATGTTGTTGCAGTACTCGCTGATGGAACGGTCGGAGGAGAAGAACCCGGTTCGGGCCGTGTTCAGCAGCGACATCCGATTCCAGTGCATCCGATCGCTCCAGGCGCGGCTGACTGCTTCCTGGGCCCGCAGGTAATCGGCGTAGTCGGCCATCACAAAGAAAGGATCATTGCCGGTGAGGTTGTCGAGTAGAGGTCGGAACAGTTCTCCGTCGCCGTTGCTGAAGTGCCCCATTTCGATCAGCCGCAGGGCCTCCTGCAGCTCCGGAAGTGCTGAGATCACGTCGCTCGGGCGGTAACCGCTTTGCTTGAGGGCAGTGATCTCTTCCACGGTTTTGCCGAAGAGGAAGAAATTTTCGCTCCTCACCAGCTCGCGGATCTCCACGTTGGCCCCATCGAGGGTGCCGATGGTGAGGGCACCATTCATGGCAAATTTCATGTTGCCGGTGCCGGAGGCTTCCTTGCCGGCGGTGGAGATCTGTTCGGACAGATCCGAAGCGGGGTAGACCTGCTCTCCCAATTTCACGTTGTAGTCCGGCAGGAACACCACCCGCAGCAGGCCGTCCATGTCGGGATCGGCATTGATGGTGTCGGCGATGCCGTTGAGGAAGCGGATGATCAGCTTCGCCATGTAGTAGCCGGGAGCGGCCTTCCCGCCGAAGATCACGGTGCGGGGCGCCATGCCGTCGGTCTGGCCGTTCTTGATTCGCAGGTACTGGGTGATCACCTGCAGGGCGTTGAGGTGCTGGCGCTTGTACTCGTGGATGCGCTTCACCTGCACGTCGAACAGGCTGGAGGGATCCACCAACACACCTGTGTTGCGATGGATATAGGTGGCCAGCTTGCGCTTCACCGACAGCTTGGTGTTGCCCCAGAGCTCCAGGAAGCCCTGGTCGTTCTGTCGTTCCTCCAGCTTCCTAAGACTCTCCATGTTGGAGATCCAATCGGGCCCCACGTGCTCATCCAGCAAGGCGGACATCTCGGGGTTGGCTAGGGCTACCCAGCGGCGCGGGGTGACGCCATTGGTGACGTTGGTGAACTTCTCGGGCCACAGCGCTGCGAATTCCGGCAGCAGGTCGGTTTTCACGAGATCGGAGTGCAGCGCTGCGACACCGTTCACATGGTGTGCGCCGATCGTGGCTAGGTGGGCCATGCGCACGGCTTTGCTGCCCTCTTCATCGATGATCGACAGCTTTCGCTGGATCTCGTCGTTGCCGGGGTAGCGCAGCCGCACCTGCTGAAGGAAGCGTCGGTTGATTTCGTAGATCAGCTCCAGATGGCGAGGCAGCAGGCTGCTGAACAGGTTGAGGTCCCACTTCTCCAGGGCTTCCGGCAGCAAGGTGTGGTTGGTGTAGGCCACGGAGCGGGACGTGATGTCCCAGGCCCGGTCCCACTCCAGATGCCGATCGTCGATCAGCAGGCGCATCAGCTCCGCCACGGCGATGGCCGGATGGGTGTCGTTGAGCTGAACCGTCCAGTAGTTGGGGAAGTCTTCGACGGCAAGCCCACGGTTGTCGAGGCTGCGCAGCATGTCCTGCAGTGAGCAGCTGACGAAGAAATGCTGCTGCTTCAGGCGAAGACGTCGGCCTTCGTCAGTGCCGTCATTCGGATACAGCACCTTGGAGAGGGTTTCGCTGCCCACCTTTTCCTCAACGGCGCCGTAGTAGTCGCCGATGTTGAAGGCATAGAAGTCGAAGCTTTCGGTGGCATCGGCACGCCACAGCCGGAGCCGATCGCAGATGTTGACCCGGTACCCCAGCACTGGCACGTCGTGGGGGATGCCGATGGCGTGTTCCGCTGGAATCCAGCGGGAGCGGTAATTGCCTTTGTCGTCGATGTAGCTCTCGGTGCGGCCACCGAAGCCCACAAAACAGGCCTCATCGGGTTGGGGCAGTTCCCATGGCCAGCCTCCCTTGAGCCATTTGTCGGTGATCTCCACCTGCCAGCCATCGCGGATCAGCTGGTCGAAGATGCCGAATTCGTAGCGGATGCCGTAACCGGTGGCCGGGATCTTCAGGCTCGCCAGCGACTCCATGTAGCAAGCCGCTAGGCGACCGAGCCCGCCGTTGCCCAGACCCGGTTCCTCCTCCACATCAAGGATTTGCTGCAGCGACTCGATGCCGAAATTCTTCAGGGCCTCTTCGGCCTCATTCTGGATCCCCAGGTTCAGCAGGTTGCTGTGAAGTTGCGGGCCGATCAGGAATTCTGCCGACAGGTAGGCCACCGATTTCTGCGGTCGGGCCCTCATCGCTTCGGTGGTGGCCAGATATCGCATTATCAAGCGGTCGCGCACTGCATAACTCAGGGCCATGTAGAGGTCATGGCGGCTGGCAGTGGGAGCCAGTTTGCCGAGGGTGAAGAACAGGTGCTCCGTCATGCCGTCGAACACGCTCTTGGCATCGAGGCCGGCGCGTTCGGGGTCGTTGTGACAGCCGGGTGTCGGCAGACGCAGATCGAACGGTTGGGACGTGGTCATGGGGGGTCAGCGAGCCAAGGAGCGTGGAATCACCGTCAGGCCAGGGGTGCTCGGAGCCCAACTCAATGAATTACATGGACCGTAGCGATCACAATTGGGGCTGCCTGCAAAAAAGCGTGCTTCTACAGCATTCCCGGTCAATTGGGATCGTCCAGCGAACAGTTCAGCGGCGGAATCACCATTAAGGTTCGGCGTGAGACATGCCCGGCTTGATGCTGCTGCCCACCCTGCTGAGCGAAATCAGCAGCCATGACCTCGAATTGGCGGAAACGCTGATCGGCGTCCTTCGCTTCATGCTCATCTTCGTGGCTGCCCGCACCCTCGCTGAGGTGCTGGTGCGTTTCGAGCTGCCCACCATCCTTGGGGAGCTCCTGGCTGGCGTGCTGATCGGTGCCTCGGGTTTGCATCTTCTGGTGCCGCCGGAGACTCAGGTGCAGCTCTCTGGCGCTTTTTCCGAGGTTGTCTCCGGTCTGTCGCATGTGCCGGTGGACGAGATTCCAGCTCTGTACAACGAGAGCTTCGGAGCTTTGCAGGCGGTGGCCACGTTGGGCCTCTACTCCCTGCTCTTCCTCACAGGTCTTGAGAGCGAGCTGGAGGAATTGATGGCGGTGGGGGCCCAGGCCTTCAGTGTCGCTGTGGTGGGTGTGGTGCTGCCCTTTGCCCTCGGCACCCTTGGCCTGATGGCCATCTTCCATGTGGATGCGATCCCAGCGATCTTCGCTGGCGCCTCGATGACGGCGACCAGCATCGGCATCACCGCAAGTGTCTTCGGCGAACTGGGCTATCTGCGCACCCGTGAGGGGCAGATCGTGATCGGCGCTGCCGTGCTCGACGACATCCTCGGCATCGTCATTCTTGCAATCGTGGTCTCCCTGGGTGCCGGTGGCAGCCTGGAGATTGGTCCCATCGTCCAGTTGGTGGTGGCGGCGGTGCTGTTCGTGGTGGTGGCCCTGTTGTTAAGCCAGAAGGCCGCACCGGCTTTTGATTGGATGATTGACCAACTCAAGGCTCCGGGCGCCAAGTTGATTGGCTCCTACCTGCTTCTGGCCGTCAGTTGTTTTGTTGCCTCAGCGATTGGTTTGGAGGCTGCCCTTGGGGCCTTTGCTGCTGGTTTGATTGCAAGCACTTCGAAGCACCGCCACGAAATTCAGGCGTCGGTCACCCCCATTGTTGGCCTGTTCGCCACTGTTTTCTTTGTTCTGGTGGGTGCCGGCATGGATCTGTCGGTGATCAATCCCTCCGACCCCAGTGCCCGTTCTGCTCTTGTGGTTGCAGCCTTCCTGTTCGTCGTGGCGATCATTGGCAAGGTGGCTGCTGGTTGGGCCATTTTCAGCAAGGAAAAGACCAATAAATTGGTTGTGGGTCTGGGGATGATGCCCCGAGGCGAAGTTGGCCTGATTTTCTTGGGCCTGGGAACGGCTTCAGGCTTGCTCAGCCCTGGCCTTGAGGCAGCGATTCTGCTGATGGTGATCGGCACCACCTTCCTCGCACCAGTGCTGCTGCGCATCGTCCTCAAAGACAAGCCCCCTGAGGACGGCAATCAAGTCCCCGACGAATTTGCAGCTGATCCCCTGGCGGGTGCCTCCTGAATTATTCGTCTTTGCCCGTATTAGCGAGGATTAGTAAAACACTCCAGCCCACGGCCACAACGCCAAGGCTTGAGGCCCAGCCGGGACCCAAAGCCCAGCTGAATCCAAGCTGGGTGACGACGCCGGTGACCAGGGCCAGCAGCAGGCTGCTGATCACCAAGGTCGGTTGCCGCACCGATTCAGGGAGGTCACTGTCCTCCAGGCTGGATTCCAGCTTGCTAAGGGGTGCGCTCAGCGGCACGTAAAGGGCGATGGCCCAGAGCAAAGCTCCGCGCCAGACGGATGCGTCCGCGAGCGGTCCGCCCATGACCTCGTAGCTCACCATCCAGGCTGCTTCAGTGCTGCCTAGCATCGCGTCCCTCGCAGCGGGCTGTGGATCGCGTCACCTGGAGCCATCTCGGCCACGCCGTGCACACGGTGCAGCAGCATCCCGAGCAGGACAGTGCTGATCGTCCAGCCCTTCTGTTGGTGCATGGGTTCGGGGCATCCACAGATCACTGGCGCCACAACATTCCCGTGTTGGCTCAGAGCCATTCCGTGCATGCGATTGACCTGCTGGGCTTCGGCAGAAGTGCCAAGCCAGCAGGGCTGAACTACGGCGGTGCCTTATGGCGCGATCAATTGGTGGCCTATGTACGCGAGCGGATCGGCCGTCCGACAGTGATCGCCGGCAATTCCCTCGGTGGATTCGCGGCCCTTGCTGCCGGAGCCGCATTGGGATCGGACTGTGCGGGGGTTGTCTTGCTCAATGCGGCCGGTCCCTTCAGTGATGAGCAGAAACCGCCGCAAGGTTGGGGTGCGATCGCCCGTCAGAGCATCGGCACGGCCTTGCTGAAAAGCCCGGTGCTGCAGCGGTTGCTGTTCGAGAACCTGCGTCGGCCTGCCACGATCCGCCGCACCCTTAATCAGGTCTATGTCGACAAAGCCAACGTCGATGACTGGTTGGTGGAGTCGATCCGGCGCCCCTCCCTCGATCCCGGCGCTTTCGGGGTGTTCCGCACCGTCTTCGATATCCCTCGCGGTCAGCCCCTTGATGAGCTCTTCGCGGAACTGACCGCGCCGTTGTTGCTGCTTTGGGGCATCCGTGATCCCTGGATCAATGCACCCGGTCGCCGTTCCACCTTCCAGCGCCATGCCCCGGTGGCCACCACCGAGGTGGTCCTTGAGGCCGGGCACTGTCCTCACGATGAGGTGCCGGATCAGGTGAATACGGCCTTGCTGCAATGGCTGGAGGGCCTCAAGTCGGCTGTGGCACCGACAAATGCAGATCTGCTGGCTAGTGAAGTGAAGTAGCCACCCCGCATCGGCGGATGCCAATGACCCTCACCCAGCAGTCGGCCCCCTACGCCCACTGGGAATTTGTGCATCCCAGCAGCGGTGACCAGTTGCGGATCATTCCCGAGCGGGGTGGTTTGGTAAGTGGTTGGTGTTGCGGATGGCGGGAGATCCTGTACTTCGATCAGGAGCGTTACGCCGATCCCACCAAAAGCATTCGCGGCGGTATTCCGGTGCTGTTCCCGATCTGCGGCAACCTGCCCGGCGATGTGCTCTCGGTGGATGGCGTCGACTACCCCCTCAAGCAACACGGCTTCGCGCGGGATCTTCCCTGGCAGCTTCAGTTGCTGGAGGATCAAAGTGGCGTGCGCTTGAGTCTGTCCAGCACCGAGGCCACCCTGGCGGCCTATCCGTTCCCCTTCCTGCTGGAGATGGAGCTGCGCCCGGTTGCCTCTGCCTTGGAGATCTCCACCAAAGTGCACAACTGCGGTGATGCCGCCATGCCCTTCAGCTTTGGCTTGCATCCCTACTTCAACGTGAGCGATCTTGCCCAGACCCGGCTCACGGGCTTGGCGGAGCACTGCCTCAACCATCTGGAGATGGCGGATGCGTCCACGACCGATCAGCTCAATCGGCTGCCGGAGGGGGTGGATTTCCTCTGTCGCCCAGCGGGTCCAGTCAGCCTGATCGACGATGCCACCGGCCTGTCGCTGGAACTGCAGCATCAGGCACCGCTGGATCTCAGCGTGGTCTGGACCGAGCCTCCGCGGCCGATGGTCTGTCTCGAACCCTGGACGGGGCCTCGGCAGGCCCTGGTCAGCGGTGACCGCAAGCTGGTGCTAGAGCCAGGTGCCCAGCAGACCCTTTGTTGTCGCTACAGCGTCTCCTGATTCACCCCGGGCAGCCGGCCGCGGCTGAGTTGCAACTTGGGATCGAACTGGCGTTTCACCGCTTCGATCAGCGGCCGGGAGGGACGGTCGAGCCAGTTGGGCACCCTTGATCCAGCGGCGCGTTTCAACAGCGACATTTCTCCGCCGAGGCGGATCACGCTGCGGCGCAGGGCCTCCAGCTGATGATCCGGCGTGGCGGCATCGCACCAGCCATCACCACATCCGGCTCCGGCGGCCAGCTCCCAGCACCACAACTTGAGGGCCCTCATCGCCTCATCCCGCAACAACCGCTGCAACTGGGCCGGCGGCAGCACCAGCCGTACCAGCTGCGTTGAGGGGCTGGCACCGAAGGGTGTGGTCAGGGCATCGGCGCAGGCCTTGCGTTCGGTTTTGAGCTGCTGTTCCGCAGCCACCGCCTCAAGCTGCTTCAGCTGGTCCGCCACCGCCTGCTCCGACACGCTGCTCACCACCAGCCGCAGCCGCCATGCACCATCGCCGCTGTTGATCCAGTCACAGCGTTCCGGCGTCAGGCTGGAGCGCAGCAGTTCGCTGCGGAAGGCCTCCTGGGCTTTCAGGTCGCCGTCCACCAGCAGGCTGCTCCGGGCGGGGCGCAGCGGTTGCAGCCGCAGGGTGAGTTCGGTGATCAGCGCCAGGCTCCCCCAGCTGCCGCAGAGCAGCCGCATCAGGTCGTAGCCCGCCACGTTCTTCACTACACGGCCACCGGCATGGGCTTCGGTGCCATCCGCCCGCAACAGGCCTATGCCGATGATCTGATCGCGCACCCCAAGATGGCGTTGCCGCAGTCCCCCCGCCAGTCCACGGGTCACCAGGCCGCCGATGCTTCCAGGAGTGCCGGCCCGGGGCCAGTCAATCGGCAGCCATTGGCCCTGCTCTGCAAGCAGATCCTGCAGGTCCTGCAAGGGCAGGCCGGCTTCCACCGTGATGGTCAGATCGTCCACGGCATGGTCGATCACCCGGTTGAGCTGACGGCAGGAGAGCACCTCATGGCGGGGATCAAGCGGTGGGCCCCAGTCCATGCGTGTGCCCAGACCACTGGGGCTCCAGGGGGTGCCGTTCTGATGCCACTGGCGCACCAGGTCGATCAGAGCGCTGCGGCTGGCGGGGGAATGGCTCACGGCACGATGGTGCCATGAAGGTTGTGGTCATTGACGACGATCCCACCGGCTCGCAGACGGTGCACAGCTGTCCGCTGCTGCTGCGTTGGGATGTCGAAACCCTGCGCCGGGGGCTGCGCCATGCGTCGCCCTTGTTGTTTCTGCTGGCCGACACCCGGGCGCTGACGCCAACGGATGCAGCGGAACGCAACCGCGATATTGCGGCGGCCTTGGATCACGCGCTGCACCGGGAGGGGTTGGCGCGTGATCAGGTGCTGCTGGTGAGTCGCGGCGATTCCACCTTGCGTGGTCATGGGGTGCTGGAACCTGAGGTCTTGCAGGCGTCCTTCGGACCCTTTGATGCCACCTTCCACGTTCCGGCGTTCTTGGAAGGGGGACGCACCACCGTGAACGGGGTGCATCTCCTCCACGGGGAACCGGTGCACATCACGCCGTTTGCCCAAGACCGGCTGTTTGGGTTCAGCAGCAGTGATCTGGCCCACTGGCTGGAGGAGAAGAGTGATGGCGCCATTGCCGCGGCATTAGTGCAGCGGATCAGTTGCCGCGACCTTGATGCCGCCTGTGCTGCGGGGCTGCCGCTGTTGATCGATCGCCTGCGTGGTCTCCAGGGCAATGCTGCGGTGGTTGTGGATGCCGAGCGGCAGGAGCAACTCACCGCACTGGCCGCAGCGGTGAGCGCCCTGCAGAGGGAGAAACGGTTTCTGTTCCGCTCCGCCGCCAGCATGGTGAAGGCCCTGGCGGATCCCGGACCGCCGCCGCTTAATCCCGAAAGTCTGGCAGGGTTGCGGCGCTCGGCGGGCGATGAAACGCCTCTGCCTGGATTGGTGATGGTGGGTTCCCACGTGCCCTTGGCGGATCAGCAACTGGAGCTGCTGCTGGCGGAACCGGGATGCCAAGGGGTTGAGCTGCCGGTGCCGCGCATCGCTCGGGTGCTGGAGGGCCCGACACCTGATCTGCTGTTGGCCGATCTGGAGCGGGTCTGGCTGCAGCAGTTGCGGGTACTGCTTGAGGCAGGCTTCACGCCGGTGTTGTTCACCAGCCGTGGTGAGCTGCGCTGTGCTTCAGAGCAGGAGGGCCGGCGCTTGTCCTGCGCTCTGGCGGAGGCGATGGGGCGACTCGCGGCAGCTCTCGCTCCTGATCTGGGTTATCTGATCAGCAAAGGCGGCATCACCACCCAGACACTGCTGGCCCGGGGCCTAGCCCTCGAGTCGGTGCAGCTGGAAGGCCAGCTGCTGCCGGGACTGTCGCTGGTGCGCCCCTCAGCGGGACCCTGCAGCGGATTGCCGATTCTCACCTTCCCCGGCAATCTTGGCGTTGCTGGCACGCTGTTGGACGCCTGGCAGCGGATGCAGGCCGGCTGAGGCGGCCAGCAGTTCCATTGGGTGCTGCACGTGGGCCCGATCGCCCAGATGGCGCCGCAGTTGCAGGGTGCAGCCAATGTTGGCGCTGGCCACCCATTCAGCGCCGGTGCCGCTTAGATCGTCGGCCTTGATCCGGCCAAGTTCGGCGGCTTCCTCCGGTTGCACCAGGTTGTAGATGCCGGCACTTCCGCAGCAGACCCCCGCTTCGGTTGCTTCCCGCAGCTGAATGCCGGGGATGGCGCGCAGCAGCTGGCGGGGCTGGGCATGGATTCCCTGGCCGTGAATCATGTGGCAGGCGTCATGCATGGCCACCACGCCGGGGACAGGTTGCAGTTGGGCGCGGAACGTCTCCACGAGGCCGCGGTCAGCCAGGAATTCCTGCACATCCAGCACCGGGGCCCTGAATGCAGTGTTGCCGTTCAGCAGCTCGCCATAGGCCTTCATCGTGTGGCCGCAGCCGGAGGCAGCCACCAGCACCGCATCCAATTCCCCGTCGATGGCGTTCATGCTCTGAATGAGATTCGTCGCGAGTTGGCGGGTGAGCTCCAGCTCCCCCTGGTGATGGCTCACCGCCCCGCAGCAGCCCTGGTCTGGCGGAATCACCACTTCAAAACCATTGGCCTGCAACACCTTCACCGTTGCGTTGCTCACGCTGGGGTCGAAGCAGCGCTGTACGCAGCCCAGCAACAGCGCTACGCGGCCGCGGCGTTCCCCGCTGGCGGGATTGATCTGGGGCAGTTGGTCGCTGAAGCTTTCCGGCACCAAGGGGGGAAGTAGTTGCTCCATCGCTTCGATCTCCGGCCCGAACAGACGGGTGAGTCCGGAGCGGCGTGCCAGGTGTTGCAGCGGCGTGCCGGCATAGGCCCGCAGGGGTTGAAGCAGGGCGCGCAGTCGGTTGGGGTAGGGCAGCACCTGCAGCAGCAGCTTGCGGAAGCTGGTCTGCCAACTGCTGCGTTGGTTGGCCTGATTCAGCTTGGGTCGGGTGGCCTCGATCAGCTGGTCGTAGCGGACTCCGGAAGGACAAGCGGAAACGCAGGCGAAGCAGCCCAGGCAGGTGTCGAAATGGCTGGCCACCGTGGCATCCAGCTCCAGCTCACCAGCCTCGATCGCCCGCAGAGAGTGGATGCGACCGCGGGGGGAGTCCATCTCACTGGCTAGCACGCGATAGCTGGCACAGGTGGGCAGGCAGAAGCCGCAGTGCACGCAGGGGTCAGCGGCACCGGGCGGCAGACCGGGAAGGGTGCTGGTCGGAGGCTGCTCGGCAGGTGCTGGCTGGCTCATGGGCAGAGTCTGGATCGATCGGCCCGCGGACGGTTGGATTTGAAGAAAAATCGTTGTTTGTTTGGCTCAGGTTTCCTCATCGGAACGCTTTTGCTCTTGAAGCCCTTTAAAACTGATATTTTCCCCATTCGATGTCCCGGTAGAAGATATGTTCGATGTTATTTTTGGTTGGAATTAAGTAGGTCTCTGTCGGGTCTCTTGTCAGTGCGCAAGTTGGACTTTGCCCGTGGAAGTTGTGGGTTCCCGGTCAGGTTGAGATCGTTGAAAATGCTCTCGACTATTTCCTGAAGGTTCTCATGCCGGTATCAGTGTTTGACGAGGATATTTCCTTGATCGCTGTAGATCGATCGGTAAGACGTTGCGAACTTTTCCAGCATTCCACCTTCGATGAAGGTGTCTAGGTCGAGGGATTGCAGTCTCTGATCTTTTTGAGTTCAAAAAACTGGGAAAGGGCAAGGTCCCATGGGTTTCGAGTGAAGAAGAAGCTGAAATAGCTCTCGAATGTTGGTGCATTGATGTAATTCTTGCTGAGGGCAGTTGTTGCTTCAATGTGTGTGTAGTCCTATTGATTTGAGGTAACGGCTGACGCCTTTTTTGTATTTTGCATTTTGCCTTGATGGAAAAATAATTTACTTTGTTCCACCAGGGAATGAAATTTGTAGGACCCTGGGAGTCAAGTTCCCCGCGAATTTTCTCGTCTCGACCTAAAGGTGTAATGACGTCTTTGTGATTGCATCAACATCGACAGCCATTACGCTGTCGATGTTGATGCTGTTTTTCGGTTGGCAAAAAATATGAATTTCTTCGAGTGATTGATGATCACAGATGACCTGTTGTTGAGTGTTTAGAAACGGGCGATGACCGCTTCGGCGAAACCGCTGCAGCTCACCGGATCTACCTGGGGTTCCATCAATCGCGCTAGGTCGTAGGTGACCTGCTTGTCGGCGATGGCGGCACTGAGGCCCTTGGTCACCAGATCAGCAGCGTCCTGCCAGCCGAGGAATTCCAGCATCATCACGCCGCTGAGGATCACTGAACCAGGGTTGATCCGGTCGAGGCCGGCGTGTTTAGGTGCGGTTCCGTGGGTGGCTTCGAAGATGGCGGCGTTCTCACCGATGTTGGCGCCGGGGGCCATGCCCAGGCCACCAACCATTGCAGCGGCGGCATCGGAGATGTAGTCGCCGTTGAGGTTGAGTGTGGCAAGGATCGAATACTCCTGGGGACGGGTCTGGATCTGCTGGAAAATGCTGTCGGCGATGCGGTCATCCACGAGCACCATCTCCTTCCACTTGCCGCCACCGTGGCTGCTGCCGATGGCGTCGATCACCGCCTGTACCTCTGCATCAATTTCAGCCTTTTTCTCCGGTGTCAGGCTGTCGTAGCCAGGCTCAATCATCCGCGCGTTGGCCTGCACGCTCAGGTTGGGATCCTTTTCGAGGTTGCCGAGAATCCAGCTTTCCCGCTCGGTGATGCACACGTCGCGGAACTCTGTGGTGGCCAACTCGTAGCCCCAGTCGCGGAAGGCACCTTCAGTGAATTTCATGATGTTGCCCTTGTGCACCAGCGTCACGTGGCGCTTGTCGCCCTGCAGACGTAGGGCGTGCTGGATCGCCTTGCGGATGTGGCGCTGGCTGCCGGCTTTGCTCACAGGCTTGATTCCGATGCCGGATCCTTCAGGGATCTGGCGCTTGCCCAGCTTGCCGTTAGCAGGGATCACAACCTCGTTGAGGTGCTTGCGCAGCTCTTGGCCGACGGCGTCATCGGCTTCCCATTCCACCCCCATGTAGATGTCTTCGGTGTTTTCCCGGTAGACGATCACGTCCAGATCCTGAGGACGCTTGTGGGGACTTGGGGTGCCCTCGTAATACCGGCAGGGACGCACGCAGGAATAGAGATCAAAGATCTGGCGCAGGGCCACGTTCAGCGAACGGATGCCTCCACCCACCGGTGTGGTGAGGGGGCCCTTGATCGCCACGCCGTAGACGCGGATCGCCTCGAGGGTGTCCTCCGGCAGGTACTGGTAGGTGCCATAGAGGTCGCAGGCCTCATCGCCGGCGTAAACCTTGAACCATTCGATGCTCTTGCTGCCGCCATAGGCTTTGGCCACGGCCGCATCCAGCACCTTCTGGGTGGCGGGCCAGATGTCCACGCCGGTGCCATCACCGCGGATGAAGGGAATGATTGGGTTGTCGGCCACCACGGGCTGACCGTTCTCGAAGCGGATTGGTGTGCCCTGGCTGGGGGCGGTGAGCTTCTCGAACTGGGCCATGGCGGTTGGTCGGGCGTCAGCAAGCTGAGCCTATGACTGAGCCGGGAGACCTACGGTTCACTGCAGTGCAGACCGCGCATCAATGGCCAGCGAGCAGGTGTGGGTAGTAGCGGCCTGCTTCAACGAAGCTGAGGTGATCAGCATCTTTATGGAGCGGGTCACTGCCTTGCCGGAGGTGTCCCATCTGGTGCTCATCGATGACGGATCGTCCGATGCAACGGTGGCGGTGATCCGTGCCTGGCAGAAGAGCCATGCCGACCAAGCCGTCACCCTGTTGGAACTCACCCGCAACTTCGGTAAGGAGGCAGCGATGCTGGCGGGGTTGGACTACGCCAACGGCCGCTGTGCCGCTGCGGTGCTGATTGATTCTGATCTGCAACATCCACCGGAGCGGATTCCGGCGATGGTACATGCCTGGCGCAACGGCGCTGAGGTGGTCACCGCGGTGCGGGATGCCCGCGATGCCGAAGGGCTGATGAAGGTGGCCACGGCCTCCTGGTTCTATCGGGTGTTTAACCGCTTGGTGGATTCGATTCAGCTTCAAGAGGGGGCCGGCGATTTCCGCCTGTTGAGTGCTCCAGTGGTGGAGGCGGTGACCCAGTTGCGTGAGGCCACGCGCTTCTCCAAAGGCTTGATGCCTTGGACCGGCTATCGCAGTGAGGAGATCGCCTACAGCCGGGTTGCCCGCCTTGGTGGCACCACCTCCTGGAGCTCCCTCAAGCTCTGGCGCTATGCCCTGGACGGCATCTTTTCGTTCACGGTCAAGCCGTTGAAGGTTTGGGGCGTGATCGGTGTGCTGATTTCGTTCCTGAGCTTTGTCTATGCCGCCCTGATCGTGCTGCGCACCCTGGCCTTTGGTGTCGACCTGCCGGGTTACGCCTCACTGATCGTGGCTGTTCTGTTCCTTGGGGGAATTCAGTTGATCGGCATCGGCGTGCTGGGCGAATACATCGGCCGGATTTACATCGATGTAAAACGACGCCCGCACTACTTCGTCAGAGCCGTGCATCAAGGTTCAGAGCTGTCGCGCTGACGTCCACTCCTTTTGGCGGTTGGTGGAACTGAAAAAGGCCACAGACTGCTGAAACGCCTCCTGATCCATCCCTGATGCTGCATCAGGGATGGCTGGGTGGATCAGAACAACCGGCTGTGAAGCACGATCGACCTCACTGGAGCTGTAGGCGGTTTCCCAGTTGCGGCGAAACGCTGTTCCGAACATCGATCCACTGAAAAACACCCCGGCGAACCGCCTGTTGGTCGCCAGTCCGGCCCGTCGTAGGCGGGGAGTGGCGAGCCCGCTAAGCAGTTGCAGAACCAGCCACTTGAGCAGGCCTCCTGTCTGAAGGCTGCGCCACCACAGCCTTAGGGATAAGCCTTCCGGCATCGATTCCCGCGTCGTGCGCACCCAGGTGATCGATTCGTCGCTGGCGAGATCCAGCACAGCATCCAGCACTAGGGGCACGAGGTGGATGTGTTGGTGGCCATCGAGGCGGATCTGGCTCAGGCCTGTGAGTTGGCGGTAGCGGCTGATCTGCTGCTGCAGAACCGTGCTCACCTGGGGGGCGATGCGTCGGCGCTGCCAGGGAAGGAATGAGGCCAGCAGCAAGCTACCGAATCCGGTCGGCAAATCCGGGCAGTTGGGCAAGCGATGCCCTTCGGTCAGGCAGAGGTGCAAGGTGAGAGGCGGTGGCTCGGCAAGGTCGCGCCAGGCCTCCACGGCATGTGCTGCACTTGGACCATTCACCAGAAGACTGGCCCCCTGAAGCCGTCTGCTTTGAGCGAGATCGATGATGGCCGCATCCACGCCCTCTGCCAGGCCGAGGTCGTCGGCGTGGAGCACCGGTGGTTGGCCTCTTTCTTGCTGACGGGCCTTGGCACTGAACCGGGCCGCTCGGCTCCAGATCAGGGCGTTCAGCACTGTGGGTGTAAACACCAGCACCAGGGTCGGAGCCTGGAGCAGCGGCAGCAGTGCGCAGACACTGATGTTGACGACGTACTGCAGCAGCAGCCAGCGCCGCGCGAACTGGCGACCCCCCGTCTCCTCCCGGAAAGTAAGCAGGGCATGGCCGAGATACCCCGCCATGGAGGCGGCCAGGAAGGCGATGGGGTTGGCCAGGCTCAGGGCAATCCACTGGCCCAGCAGCAGCAGCACGCCGATGTGCACGGCCGCGGCCGTGCCACCTACCACGCCATACCGCAGCAAGCGGCTCAGCACAGGCGTCATGCGCATTGTTGGGGAGTCTCGTTGCACCGCTGCAGCAGGGCCTCAATCAGTCGCCAGGCCTGTTTTTCGTAGCGTTTGACGAAGTCTTCGAAGCTTTGGGCTGCCGCTTCGTCGGCACCATCGGAAATCACCCGCAGAACCAGCCAGGGGACGCCCTCCTGCTCGGCCACTTGCGCGACGGCAGCGCCTTCCATTTCAACTGCCATGAGGTCAGGGAGGGCATCCCGCAGCGCCTGCAGCACAGCCGGATCGCCGATGAAGCGATCCCCCGTGGCGATAAGGCCGCTGCTGGGCTGTGCGAACCCATCCAGGTCGCCGGCGCTGTGGGCCTTCAGCAGAGCGGTTTTGGCCCAGTCGAACCAGGCCTGCTGCGGTTGGAGTCGGTCCTGGTTCAGCGCTGGCAGCGTGAACCGCGGGAACAAGGGTCGGGCATCCATGTCGTGCTGCACCACGGCATCAGCCAACACCACATCCCATTGCTGCAGGGCTGGATCAGCAGCGCCGGCAACGCCAGTGAAGACCAGCAGATTGATGCTGGGATCGCTGGCGAGCAGGCGTGTGGCGGCCCGCGCAGCGCTCACTTTGCCCCAGCCGCTCCAGGCGAGGCTGAGGCGGACCTTCTCACTCCAAGATCCCCGATGGATCTTGAGGTCTCCGTGTTCGCTGCAGCTCAGCTCTTTGAGGTGGCTGAGATCGGAGCCGATCTCCTCCGGCATGGCGCCCAGCAGGCCGAGGTGCAGCGGTTGCGTCATGGTTTCGTAAACCTCGGGCAACCGTAACG
Organism: Synechococcus sp. MU1643; assembly: GCF_020514095.1. Taxonomy (NCBI): domain Bacteria; kingdom Bacillati; phylum Cyanobacteriota; class Cyanophyceae; order Synechococcales; family Synechococcaceae; genus Synechococcus; species Synechococcus sp. MU1643. Next base: position 67,620 of record NZ_VTKY01000007.1, read on the forward strand.
GCGACCTCTTGCTTCTCCCTGCACACTGAGCGGAATCAGGAGGTTGCAGTGAACGCGGGCGAGTCGGTACACAGCGTTGCCCGGATGCGAGCACTGGCTTCCACGATCACGCTTGTTCGCCGTCAGTTTCCCGCTGCAAAGGCCAACCTCAGCCCCTGGAGGGACGACCCGCAGACCCGACAATGGAGTGAAACGGAATCACTCGACCTTTCCTTTCACTTCCCTGGCTGGAGTCCACGCTTGGAATGCCGAAGTTTGCTGATGCAACTGCGCATCAGCGCTGACCGTGGTGATGACAAGCTGCGCCTCTTGGGGGTGTTGATGCGGGGCATGACCTACGACGGCGAACGCTGGCGCCTCGCCACGGTCGGTGAATGGTTACCGGAAGGCCCCCACCTGCCCCAGCAGCCGCAAGTCAAGCAACTACAGCAGATCTGTCGCGAGCTGTTCGAACTGTTTGATCGGAATGCTTCGTCTGATACAGCGGCGTAACCCTTCGCAACGCACAGAGCCCTCCCGTGCCGAACTCCTTTTAGGTTCGATGTCCGGCCATTTCTCGCAATCATGTCTGTCGCTCTTGCTGCCCAGCTCCGGGAAGGCACCAAAAAGTCACACACTATGGCTGAGAACACTGGCTTCGTGAGCTGCTTTCTCAAGGGAGTCGTTGATAAGGCCAGCTATCGCAAGCTGGTTGCTGATCTCTATTTCGTTTACTCCGCTATGGAGCATGAGATCAGCCAACTGAATGACCATCCGGTAGTTGGACCTGTTGCCATGGCTCAGCTGAACCGTCGTGAGGCGTTGGAGCAAGACCTCGCCTACTACTTCGGTGATAGCTGGAAGGAAGAAATCAAACCCTCTCCCTCTGCAGCGGCCTACGTAGAGCGTATTCACGCTGTGGCCCAGGAGTCTCCCGAGCTGTTGGTAGGTCATCACTACACTCGCTACCTCGGTGATCTCTCCGGTGGTCAGATCCTCAAGAACATTGCCCAGAAGGCAATGAATATGGACGGCGATGCAGGCTTGCGCTTCTACGTTTTCGACGATATTGCCGACGAGAAGGCGTTCAAGACGACCTATCGCTCCGCTATGGACACGCTTCCGATCGATCAGGCCATGGCCGATCGCATCGTTGAGGAGGCCAATCATGCCTTCCACCTGAACATGAATATGTTCAAGGAGCTGGAAGGCAACCTGGTGGCAGCCATCGGTAAGGTGCTGTTTGGTTTCCTTACCCGCCGTCAGCGTGCAGGGAGCACAGAAGCTGTTACTGCATGATCACATCGATTCAAGAATCCGAAGCGTTGTTTACAACGATTAGGGTCTTGGTACCTGGGACTAGCAGCCGTTTTCGTTGTGGAGGTTTGAGTGTTGCGAAACAGACAGTTCGTTTGTTATCAGCACTTAGGCCTACAACTCTTGTTACTTATAGAGAGCGGGCTGACCAGCATCCATTCATAGAAGAGCTATTAAAAGAAGAGCTTGTAGATGACCAATGTCTTTGGATTATTTCTTGGGGTTTTGACGTTCCGAGATTACTCAAACGCCTCCGTGGAAGAAATGTTATCTATCATGCTCATAGTTCAGGGTATGGATTTAAGCTGCCTCCAAGCATACCTATTGTTGCAGTTAGTCGAAATACAATGGGTTATTGGGGTCATCATGCTTCAAGAAATCCCTTGTTTTTCATTCCGAATGCACTTGAATCTCAATGGATAGATAGAGGGGATCTGAAGGGTGATCCTGCAATTAGGCCAATTGATATTCTTGTCCAAAAAAGGAAGAGTAGTAATTATCTTTTGTTCGAATTAGTACCGGCTTTGCGCGCTAAGGGTTTGCGTGTAGAGGTTCAGAGTGATTGGGTGGAGGACATTGTTCATTTATTTAATAACTCTAAGGTATTTTTGTATGATTCTACCGAGCATTGGTCTGCGGCTGGATTAACTGAGGGGTTTGGCCTGCCTCCAGTAGAAGCAATGGCATGTGGATGCATAGTATTTAGTAGCTTAAATCATGCGCTTTCAGATATTTTGACACCTGGTGAAATTGGGCACCAAATTGGTTGTGGATCTTTGTCTAATGACGTCAATAGAATCATTGCTGCTGTTTATAAACCATCGGATTGGAAATCATCTTCTTCAATGTTAGAATTAGCGCTACGCGAATTGTCTGAAGAATCGCATGTCAAGCGCTGGAAAGATGTTTTGCAACAAATTGATCAACTCGTGCCTATATTTAATGAATCTAATTTTATAAAACAGCGCTCTCGTCTCCGTATTATCAGCATAAAAGTGTTCAACAAGTTCCGATTCTTTATAACGAAATTACAAGGTGTTTCTTGATGTGAATTAGATTATGTTTACTGCGATCAGCATGAGTTGTTTCAGCATTTTGAGAGTCAATCTCTGCATAATCTCTTCTCTATAGCAT